>NZ_NWQG01000203.1:0-19355 GCF_002529485.1 Mesorhizobium sanjuanii | reverse complement strand
TTTCCCGCGTCTTTGGCTTCGGCCGCCGCCCTTTCGAATCGCTGTCGGAACAGGAGATCCTGGCGCTCGCCATTTCGTCGGAAGAAGATGACGGGCGCATCTACCGTGCCTATGCTGACGGGCTGGCGGAAAGCTTTCCGCAATCGGCCAAGATGTTCGAGGAGATGGCGCGGGAGGAAGACGGCCATCGCGATGCGCTGATCGAGCTTCATCGCAAACGTTTCGGCGAGCGCATTCCGCTGATCCGGCGCGAGCATGTGAAGGGCTATTATGAGCGCAAGCCCGACTGGCTGGTGAGGCCGCTCGGCATCGCGGCCGTGCGCCAGCAGGCCGAGGCGATGGAACGGCAGGCGTATTTGTTTTACGTCGAAGCGGCAAAACGCACCAGCGATGCCTCGACCCGGAAATTGCTCGACGATCTGGCGTTGGCCGAACAGGGCCACGAGACACTGGCGCAGCGGCTCGAACAGACGCATGTGCCGGGCGCGGTGAAGGACGAGGAAGCCGCGGCCGAACAGCGCCAGTTCATCCTGACCTATGTGCAACCGGGGCTGGCCGGGCTGATGGACGGATCGGTGTCGACGCTGGCGCCGATCTTCGCCGCCGCCTTTGCCACGCACGATACATTTCAGACTTTCCTGGTCGGGCTTGCCGCCTCCATCGGCGCCGGCATATCGATGGGCTTCACCGAGGTGGCCTCGGACGACGGCAAGCTTTCGGGCCGCGGCTCGCCGGTCAAACGCGGCATCACCACCGGATTGATGACGGCGCTTGGTGGCCTCGGCCACGCCTTGCCCTACCTGATCCCCTATTTCTGGACCGCAACCGCGGTTGCCGCCGTGGTGGTGTTCTTTGAATTGTGGGCCATTGCCTTCGTGCAGAACCGCTACATGCAGACGCCATTCTGGCGCGCCGCGTTCCAGGTGGTCTTGGGCGGCGCGCTGGTGTTCGCGGCAGGCGTGCTGATCGGGAATGCGTAGCCAGCCACTCACCCATGCAACGCCCGGCTGTCCACCGGCGCTTCGGCGCGTTCGGTCAGGCCGTAGTCGCGCAGGACATGGGCGATGCGCAGCCGGTAGCCGGCAAAGATACCGCCGCGCCCGGCTTTCTGTGCCTGGCGGTGCTCCTCGGTGTTGCGCCAGGCTTTCACTGCGTCCTCGTCGCGCCAGAACGACAGCGACAGGATCTTGTCCGGATCGACAAGGCTCTGGAAGCGCTCGATCGAGATGAAGCCGTCCATGCCGTCGAGCAGCGGCCTCAGTTCGGCGGCGATGCCGAGATAGGCATCGCGCTTGCCTGCCGCCGGCTCGACCTCGAAGATGACGGCGATCATGACTTGATCAGCTTTGCGTGCGGGCCGGAGGCGAGCTTAAGGAACATGCGATCCTCCTTCAGGATGAATTTCTCACGCCGGGCGAATTCATAGTTTGCCTTGCCGGCCGGGTCGGCGGCAAGCCTGGCGCGGTAGGCTTCGTAGGCGGCGAGGCTGTCGATATTGTAGGCGGCGTAAGCGGTGGTGGCCGAGCCTTCATGCGGCGCGAAATAGCCGATCAGGTCGGCACCGCAGCGCGGAATGGCCTGGCCCCAGTTGCGAGCATATTCCTCGAACGCCACCTTGCCGAACGGGTCGATCTCGTAGCGGATGAAGCAGGTGATGGTCATTTCTTGCCTCCCTGGGCAGGTGGATGTCGCGTGCATTGACAGTTCGATCGAGGTCGAAACGTCCTGCGGATCGATGTGCTAGGCAATCCCTTGGCCGGTCATCCCTGCCAGAAGGATTTCGCGCATTCGCGGCGCACGTCTTCTCGTGTCAGGCCGAGATCGCGCAGCAGGTGTTCGTCGATCTCGGCGAGGTCGAGGCGCTGCAAATGGCGATCGTACCAGCGCGCCACCAACCGCAAGCGCAGCCGGCGCAGGAACGGGAACAGCAGACGACCGGAAAGGGTGACGGCTGAAGGGGGTGAAGCGGTTGTTGCGGTCATCGTCGTCTCCTTGATCTCCCCGGAGAATAATGGTTATCTGACAAGAATGCTTCGATGAGGAACGAACTATGCGTGAAGGCCCCGACATAGCCCGCATCGCCAGCCTGGTCGGCGATCCGGCGCGGGCAAACATGCTCTCCGCGCTGATGGGCGGCACGGCATTGACGGCGAGCGAACTGGCGCTGGAGGCCGGCGTGTCGCTGCCGACTGCCTCCTCGCATCTGTCGAAACTGATGGAGGGCGGATTGCTGACTTTGGCGAGCCAGGGGCGGCACCGCTATTACGGTCTTGCCGGGCCGCAGGTGGCCGGCATGATCGAGGCCATCACCGGCGTGGCGGAAGCCGTTGGCCCAAAGCGGGTGCGGCCGGGACCGCGCGACGCGGCCATGCGCGTGGCGCGGGTCTGCTACGATCACCTTGCCGGCGAACAGGCGGTGGCGATGCTGGACCGCCTCGTCGACAGGAATATCCTGCTGCGCGAGGACAAGGAGATCAGGCTCGGGCCGGCAGCCGCGTCACATTTCGCCGCGATCGGCATCGATGTCTGCACCAAACCACGACGGCCGGTGTGCCGCGCCTGCCTCGACTGGAGCGTGCGGCGCTCGCATCTGGCCGGTACGCTGGGCGCCGCCATCCTCGACAAGATCCTCACTGAGAAATGGGCGAGGCGGGAGAAGGACAGCCGTGCGGTGGTGTTTTCGCCGATGGGAAGGCAGGCTTTCGAGAAGGTATTTCTGGCGTAGTTTGCGGGGCGCGCGCCCCACCTTCGTCATCCTGAGGCGAAGTAGGAGCGAAGCTCGTCGCGAAGACCCCAGGAAGACGAAATCGTGGAGGATCAGCCCCGTTTCAGCACCTTGCCCATCTTGAAAAAATCCTTCCACGGATCGGCTTCACCGAGTCGCTTCAGCGTCGTCTTGTCGCCAATGGGAAAGGCGTTCGGCGCCAGTCCCTTCTCGATCTCCGGCCAGGTCACCGGCATCGATACCGTCGCGCCCTTCTTGGCGCGCGACGAATAGGGCGCCACCGTGGTCGAGCCGCGGCCATTGCGCAGATAGTCGACGAAGATTTTTCCGGTGCGCGCCTTCTTCGACAGCGTCGCGGTGTAGCGGTCGGGGGCGGCCTGCTCGAGCGCGCGGGCGAAATCGTGAGCGAAGGTCTTCACCTCGTCCCAATCCGCCGACGGTTTCAGCGGCACGACGACGTGGTAACCCTTGCCGCCGGATGTCTTGACGAAATTCGGCAGCGACAACTCGTCGAGCTGGCCGTGGATTTCGAGGGCCGCCGCGCGCACCGCCTTGACGTCGACGCCTTCGTCGGGATCGAGGTCGAAGACGATCTGGTCCGGCTTTTCCAGCTCGTCTGTTGTGCAGCCCCAGATGTGGATCTCGACCACGCCGTACTGGACCAAAGCAGCGACGCCATCAAAATCCCTGACGAACAATATCTCTTCGCCGTCCGTCGGATCCTTCATCCTGGCGATCTTGTCATGCATGCCGGCCGAGGCATGCTTCTGGAAGAAGCGCTGGCCGCCAATGCCGTCCGGCGCCCGCACCAGGCTGAGCGGACGGTTGACAATGAATTGCCGCATGCGCGGCCAGACCAGAGCGTAGTGCTCGAGCAGACCCTGCTTCGATATCTTTTCATCCGGCCACAAAAGCTTGTCCGGATGGGAGAGCTTTACGATGGTTTTCGCCGCCGCTGCGGATTTCGCGGCGGCGGCAGGCTTTGTCTTCTCTGCCTTGTCCTTGGTCGCTGCCTTGCCTGTCGATGCTTTCGGCTTTTCCTGCACGACTTCCTCCGCCGGCTTGTCCTCGCGCAATCCCTGGAACGAGGCATGGCGTATTATACGGTCCGAGGTCCAGCTGCGGAACTCCACTTCGCCGACCAGCTTCGGCTTCACCCAAGTCAGTCCCTTGCCCTTCGGCACGGCGGCAGCGAAGGGCGAGGCATCAGCCTTCAGCGCATCGAGTTTCTTCTTCAGATCCGCGGCGGTTTTGACCGAAAAGCCAGTGCCGACGCGGCCGGCATAGTGCAGCTTGCCGCGCTCGTGATAGCCGACCAGCAGCGAGCGCAGGCCGCGTCCGGTCTTGTCCGACGGCAGATAGCCGCCGATGACGAATTCCTGGCGCAAGGTGCATTTCGACTTCACCCAGGTGAGGCCACGGCCGCTGCGATAGGGCGCGTCGGCACGCTTGGAGACGATGCCTTCCAGCCCCATGCGGCAGGCGTGCTGCAGCATGACCTTGCCGGGCTCGGCGAAATGATCGCTGAAGCGGACCGCCGGATTGTCAGGCTGCTTGCCGAGCAATTCCAGCAAGGCCTGCTTGCGCTCGACCAGCGGCTCGGCGCGTAGATCTTGCCCGTCAAGCCGCATCAGATCGAAGACGTAGTAGAGAAACCGGTCGGTGCGGCGCGCCGATAGATCCGCCTGCAGCAGCGCGAAGGAAGAAACGCCGCTGTCGGCGAGCACGACGATCTCGCCGTCGATGATGGCGTCGGTGCATTTCAGGCGGCCAAGTTCCGCGACGATCTCGCCGCCGAATTTCCCGGTCCAGTCGAGACCGGTGCGGGTCAAGAGCCGCACCTCGGTGCCGGCAAGCTGCGCCTGTATGCGATAGCCGTCGAACTTCACCTCGTGCAGCCATTCCTCGCCGGCCGGGGCATCCCTTTCCAGTGTCGCCAGGCATGGCTCGATGAAGGCGAACCGCGTCGCTGCCTTGGCCTTTTTGCCGGCCGCCGGCTTGTTGGAATGCCAGACCTTCGGCTTCCTGCCGTCGACGGTCTTGCCTTCCGCGACCTCTTCGATCGTCAGGCCCGACTTCACCGATTGCGGTGCCTCTTCAAGGATGTCCTCGCCGGGACGTGCCGCGGCATCGTCGGACTTGATCAGCAGCCAGTTGTCGCGCTTTTCGCCCGAACGCGGCTTCAGCCGCACCAGATGCCACAGGCCATGCAGTTTGTGGCCCTCAAGCTCGAAGCTGATATGGCCCTTCTTCATCGCCTTGGCCGGGTCGCTCTCCGGCGTCCAGGTGCCCTCATCCCAGACGATGACGGTGCCGCCGCCATATTCGCCCTTGGGAATGGTCCCTTCAAAAGGCGCATAGTCGATCGGGTGATCCTCGACATGCACGGCCAGCCGCTTCTCACGCGGGTCGAGGCTCGGGCCGCGCGTCACCGCCCAGCTCCACAGCACGCCGTCGTGTTCGAGGCGAAGGTCATAGTGCAGCCTTGTGGCGGCATGCTTGTGGATGACGAAAATGCCGCCGGCCTGGCCTTTCCCGTCGCGCGCGACCTTGCCGGCCGGCTCCGCCGTCTTCTTGAAATCGCGCTTGGCGTTATATTGTTCGAGCCCTGCCATGCCGAAATCCTACGCCGATTTGCGCCGGGCGGCGGCTTTCGGTTTCGCGCGTTTGGCCTGCGGCTTGGCTTTTGCCGGCGGCTTTGCTTCTTCGCCCGAAGACAGGCTCTTCTTCAGAGCATCGAAAAGATTGACGACATTTGACGGCTTCGGCGTTGCCTTGGCTTTCGGCGCCTTCTTGCCGGCCTTCTTGGCGCGGATCAGTTCGAGCAGCGCATCCTCGTATCTGTCGTCGAATTTCGTGGGATCGAATTTCGCCCGCTTCTTGTCGATGATGTGCTCGGCCAAGTCGATCATCTCGCCGTCGGTCTTCGTCGCCTTGATATCGCCGAAGACGCTGTCGGGCTGGCGCACGGTGTCTCCGTACCGCAAGGTGGTCAGCACCATGCCCTTGCCGAGCGGCTCGACGACCACCGGGCGTTCCCGGTTGTAGAGCACGAGGCGGGCCAGCCCTGCCTTCTTCTCCGCGGCCATGGCGTCGCGGATGACGGCGAAGGCCTCCTCCGACACTTTGTCGGCCGGCGCGACATAATAGGGCGTGTCGAGATAGATCTGCTGGATCGAGGACTTTTCGATGAAACCATCGAGGCTCATCGTGTGCGAGGATTCGATCTGTACCGCCTCGATCTCATCCTCCTCGATGTGGATGAACTCGCCGCTGCCAACCTCGTAGCCCTTGATCTCGTCGCCCTCTTCCAGCGGCTTGCCGCTCTCGGCATCGACATAGAGGCGCTTGACCGTATTGCCGGTCTTGCGATTGAGGATGCGGAAGGAAACCTTTTCGGTATGGGTGACGACATTGGTCAGTTCGATGGCGCAGGTCACCAGTGAAAGCTTCAGATAGCCTTTCCAGGCTGGGCGCGGCGCCATGACGAACTCCCTCTGCGATGTCGGTTCCACCGAGAACGGGCGACACCCGATCCCGGTTCCCCACCGCGAAAGTGAGGCCCGCGCTTCTCCGCGCCGGCCTCACCTTGCCAAATCCACTATTCGGCGGCTTGCAGGTTGATCTTGCTTTCCGCCATTTCGGTGAGCTTGCGGTCGGTCGCCTGCTCTTCCTTCAGATTCTTGGCCAGCACATTGGCGCAGTCGCTGCGGCCGAGTTGCTTGGCCCAGGCGATCAGCGTGCCGTAGCGGGTCATCTCATAGTGCTCGACGGCCTGCGCCGAGGCGATCAAGGCGGCGTCGAGAACCTCCTTGTCATCGATGTCGCCGCTGACTTCGTCGGCTTCCTCGAGAATGCCATCAATGGCCGGGCAGTTGATGGTCTTGGCCTTCACGCCATGCAATTCAAAGACCTGCTCGACGCGCTCGATGTGGCCCTTGGTCTGCTCGAGATGCTTCTCGAAGCCAGCCTTCAACTGCGGATCGGTCGCCTTGTCGATCATCTTCGGCAAGGATTTCTCGATCTGCTTTTCGGCATAATAGATGTCGCGCAGCGTGTGTACGAACAGGTCGTCCAGTGTCTTGATGTCTTTCGAAAAGAAGCCCATGGCTTTTGCCTTCCATTGCTCTTGCTGTGTGAGATCCGGCGGCAGCTCCGGTCGGAAGCTACGCCTGCGGGGCCGGCTCGTTCCGGCTTGTTCGATCAACGTGCCGACACCGGACGGGTTCCTGGCTTTCCCTGCGCACGCACGGAAATTTCGCGAGGCGGTCGGCGGTTGAAACAGAACCGCGCTTAAGCGACATCCAAACGAAACATATGTGATGCAAAAGTCACAGTGGGCGAAATGCCGACAAACCGCATGGAAAGACCCCGAATCAGCCGCATTCCGGCCACGAACCAAGGCATTTCGGACCAAAAATTAACATCACGTTCACCGACTATTCACGCCTCGACGCTATGATGCCCGCAATTCGGAAGGGACATCCGAAACAGGGACAGGGAAAGGGAAAATGAACTTCTTGACGCACCTTATCGGCTATGCCGCCGCCATCCGCGAATTCGTCGCGCCTACCTATCGGCCGGAGCGCTACTACATGCGCGGCCCCGGCCCGGCTTGCGCCCGTCGCGGCAACTCGCTTGGCATCAGCGCGCACTGATGATGACCTTCGAAAGCCGTCATGACAGCCGGATCTGCAGGCCGGCCGCAAACCATCGCGCAACCACCTACCGCGTCGAGCGCCCCGCGCTGGCCGACAGAAGGCGCGCAACAACGCCAGGACTTTAACGACGCCATCGGCTGGCTTAGTGTCGTGAGACGCCAGCAGCCGGGGCCCGCATGACCGACCTGCCCGAACCGACCCATCCTTCCCAACCACCATCCCCGGACGCAAACCCGCCGCTGATCGTTTTCGACGGCGTCTGCGTGCTTTGCTCAGGCTTCGTGCGCGCGGTGGTCAGGCTCGACCGCGAGCGCCGCTTCCGTTTCGCCACGGCGCAGTCGCCGCTCGGCGAGGCGCTGTTCAAAAAACATGGGCTGCGGACGGACAGCTACGAGACCAATCTGGTCCTCATCGATGGCGCCGCCTTCACCAGGCTGGAGAGTTTCGTTGCCGTCATGGCCGAACTGGGCTGGCCGTGGCGGGCGGCGAGAGTGCTGCTCATCCTGCCGCGGCCACTACGCGACTGGCTCTACGATCGCATCGCAAAAAACCGCTATGCCTTGTTTGGCAGGAAGGACAGTTGCGAAATTCCTTCGGCCGAGCTGAGAGGACGGCTGATCGGCTGACGTCCGATCCATGCAGGGTTTCCATCAGGCCCGGCATGGCGGGCGCAGCCGGAACCGTCGTTCGCTATCGCGGCTGGTTCGAACCGTCCTGGGCACACGGCTCCAGCACAATCGCCCCGCCGGCCGCCTTGCCAAGCTCGCGGCAGCCCTGAACCGTGCACAGCGTCCAGCCGCCGCCGGTCGCACCGGAGGCGGCGAGGACGACCCGGGGCTGGATGCCGACCTTTGGCACATAGGTCCACCAGCCGTCTCTCAGCACCGCGCCTTGCGGCGGCTCCATGCCGGCACCAGATCCTTGTATCCGCGCCTCGATGACCTCCAGGCCGGACGGCGTCACCGTCCAATCTTCCTGCCAACCGGTCTTTTCCACCGAATGCGTCCAGGACAGCGTGAAGGCAGTGACAGCCAGAGTCACCGTCTTGCCGGCGGCCAGGATGCAGAGGTTCATGATGGCGATCGGTGCACGACCGTCATGTTACGGGTTCGATACCAGTGAACCCCGAGCAGCAGCAGCGCCAGCGCGAAACCGGTTTCGTCGGTCATGGGCAATGCGGCGACCAGCAGGAAGGCAGCGGCGGCAGCGGCGAGTCGCTCCCAGATCGCCAGCCGCATGCGCAGAAAGCCGATCACCGCGGCGCCCCACAGTCCGATCGCCAGCACCGCCTTGAGAACGATATAGGTGACCGCCGGCCAGTAGCCTATGGCCGTGGCCATGGCGCCGCCATCCTGCAGCATCAGGGCCGGCGTGTAGACCGCCATGAACGGCACCACGAAGCCGGCGGCGGCGACCTTTATCGCCTCGAAGGATATCTTCAGTCCGCTTTCCCTGGCGATCGGCGCGGCGGCGAAGCAAGCCAGCGCCACCGGCGGCGTCAGGTCCGCCAATATTCCAAAATAGAACACGAACATGTGGCCGACCAGCAGCGGCACGCCAAGCTGAAGCAGCGCCGGTCCCGCTATCGATGCGGTGATGATGTAATTTGGAATGGTCGGAATGCCCATGCCCAGCACAATGCAGGTCACCATCGTCAGGAGCAGCGACAGGAACAGGCTGGACTGGCCGATCGAGACGATGAAGGCGCCGAAGGTGGTGGCGACACCGGTCAGCGTCATGGTGCCGACGATGACGCCGACCACGGCGCAGGCGATGCCTACGGGCAAAGCCGTGCGGGCGCCCTCGGCAAGCGAATCGCGACAGGCAACAAGCGTGTCGCGGCCACCGGAGACGAAGAGGTTGGCGCCGATCAGCACGGCGGCCGCGACAAGGATGGCGCCAATGCCGATCTTGAAGAAGCTGGCTGCGACAAGGCCGAGGCCGATCCAGAAAATGACGCGCAGCACCGCCGACGGAAGCCCGAGCGCCACCGACCCGCCAAGGATCAGAAGCACCGTCATGGCAAGGCCGATGGTGCCGGCGTATAGCGGCGTATAGCCGGAAAACAGCAGATAGATGAGAACGCCGAGCGGCAGAACCAGATACCAGCCCTGGCGAAACGCCTTCAGCGGGGATGGTAGTTCCGCGCGCGACAGCCCGAGGAGATCGTATTTGCCGGCTTCCAGATGCACCATCCAGAAGGCGGAGGCAAAATACAGGAGCGCGGGGATGATCGCCGCCTTGACGACCTCATAATATTCGACGCCCAGCGTCTCGGCCATGATGAAGGCGACCGCCCCCATCACCGGCGGCATGATCTGGCCGCCCATGGAGGCGGTTGCCTCGACGCCACCGGCAAAGGCGGCGCGGTAGCCGAAGCGCTTCATCAAGGGAATGGTGAACTGGCCCGTCGTGACCACATTGGCGACGCCCGATCCTGAAATCGTGCCCATCAGGCCGGACGCGATGACCGCCACCTTGGCGGCACCGCCGCGCGCATGGCCGACGAAGCCCAGCGAGACATCGGTGAACAGCTTGATCATCCCGGCGCGCTCGAGAAACGAACCGAACAGGATGAACAGGAAGATGTAGGTGGCCGAAACATAGATCGGGATGCCGTAGATGCCCTCCGTGCCGTAGGCCATCTGGTCGATCACCTGCGAAAAATCATAGCCGCGATGGTTGAGCGGAGACGGCAGGTGCTGGCCGAACAGCGCATAGAGCAGGAAGCATCCCGAGATGATCGGCAATGCCGGCCCCATCATTGCGTAGGCCGCGGCAAAGACGGTGGCGAGCGCGATGACGCCGAAGACGAGATCCGTCGTGTTAAGGTCGCCGGCGCGCAGGATCAGCGGCTGATACTCGATATATTGATAGGCGGCGACCGCGACGCCGGCAAAGGCCAGCGCCCAGGCAATCGCCTTGCCGGCCGCCCCGCGATTGCGCGCCGATGCGACGAGCGGGAAGGCCAGCAGCATCAGGAAGCCGACATGCGTGGCGCGCAGCACCTGGCTGGGAATGCTGAGTATGTGGGCGGCCGTGGCGATCTGGAACAGCGAAAAGGCGATGGCGATCCAGAACAACAGGCGGCCTTCCCGCGTTTGTGCGAAACCGCCTCCGGTCGGGTCGTGGAATTCGTCCACGACAGCCGCCTGCGTCTCGGTGCCGGTGGTCATATGAACCATGGACTTGCGCCTTCACTGAACCGAGAGCCGGCCAGCCGCTCCTCGCTCCTCAAGGCTGCCGTCACATCAGGCCCTTCTCCTTGTAGTAGCGCGCGGCGCCCGGATGCAGCGGCACCGGCAGTCCCTTGATCGCGTCCTCGAGCTTGATCGCCTTGGCGGCATTGTGCGCAGCAACCATCTGGTCGAGGTGCTCGAACAATTGCTTGGTCATCTGATAGGCCTCGTCGTCCGACAGATCGGAGCGGGTCACCAGGATGTTGGTGATGGCCAGTGTCGGAACGTCCTCCTTCTGGCCCTGGTAGGTGCCGGAAGGGATGGTCGCGGCCTGGAAGGGCGCGCCCAGTTTCTGGGCGACTTCAGCTGGCACCGCCACCACGGTGATCGGCACCGACGACGCAAGATCCTTGATCGATGCGACGCCAAGTCCGGCCGACTGCAGCGTTGCGTCGAGCTGGCGGTTCTTGATCAGCTCGACCGACTCGCCGAAGGGCAGATATTCGGTCCGCGACAGGTCGTCATAGCTCATGCCCAGCGCACCGAAAATGGCGCGCGCGTTGAGTTCGGTCCCGGATTTCGGCGCGCCGACCGACAGGCTCTTGCCTTTCATATCGGCGAACGATTTGATGCCGGACTCCTGGCTGGCGACAATCTGGACATAGTTGGGATAGATGGCCGCGATCGCCCGCAGCTTGTCGAGTTTTTGCGGGAAGCCGGCCTCTGCATCCCCCTCCGCGGCGGCCTTGACCGAATCCCCCAGCGCGAAAGCGATTTCGCCCTTGCCCTGTTGCAGGAGGTTCAAATTCTCGACGGAAGCCTTTGTCGCCTGCACCTGGGTGCGAACACCCGGAATGTTCTTGCCGTAAATTTCCGAAAGCGCGACGCCGAGCGGATAATAGACGCCGGAAGTGCCGCCGGTCAGCACGTTGATGAACTCGTCGGCACGCGCCTCGCCGGCGCCGAGCGCGCACGCCATCATGCCGACCGCTACGAGCTTCGTCCTGAAATTGAACATCATGACTTCCTCCCTGAAACATCTGCGCCGCGCCACGGCACGAACGGCGCGAGTTTAGACAGTGATCGCGAAATGCCAACCCGCAATTGCATGCATTAGAGCGACGTGCGTCCACTTGGACGCACAAAGTACGCTCTAACACTTTGACTCTATGCATCGTGCTTTCCGAAAATCGATTCGATTTTCGGGCCGATGCATTAGACCAACGGTTGAGGAATGCGGCGAGAGATGCCGCCTTGCACCAGAAGCCGCCCGGGTCGAAGGATTTTTTGTAGCACCTGTCGAAATCGGGTGGGGACGCGCGACATAGGTTCGGCCAGCAACGGAGCGGCCTTCGAGAAAACGGGAGAAGACCCATGCGATACATGCTTTTGATTTACGTCAACGAAGCCGCGATGGCGGCAGCGCCGACCGACAGGACCTACGAGATCAGCGCGGCCTATGGCGCCTATACCGAGGCGTTGAAGAAGTCCGGTGCCTGGCTTGCCGGCGACCGGCTGAAGCCGACCCAGGCCGCCACTTCGGTGCGCATGGCCAACGGCAAGACCAATGTGCTCGACGGTCCCTATGCCGACACCAAGGAGCAACTCGCCGGCTTCTACATGATCGAGGCTGAGGACGCCGATGCCGCGATCGCCTGGGCGGCGCGCTGCCCCGCCGCCAGCACGGGCACTGTCGAGCTGCGGCCGATCTGGGAACAGACCATGTGATGGACAGTCGCCCGGAGATCGCGCGGGCGGCGGCCGAGGCGGCCGCCCGGCAGAGTTACGGCAAGCTTGTTGCCTTCCTCGCCGCCCGCACGCGCGACGTGGCCGGCGTGGAGGATGCGCTGGCGGACGCATTCGCGGCGGCGCTCGAACGCTGGCCGCGAACCGGCGTGCCGGAGAAGCCGCAAGCCTGGCTGCTTGCGGTGGCGCGTCGACGTCGGGTCGACGCGGTCAGGCGACGGCTGACCGGCGAGGCGGCGCGAGACCACCTCAGGCTGATCGCCGAGGAGATGGAGGCGCGCATGACCGATGAGGACCTGCCCGATGAGCGGCTCAGGCTGATGTTTGCTTGCGCCCATCCGGCGATCGAGGCGGGCGTGCGCGCGCCGCTGATCCTGCAGACCATCCTGGGCTTCGATGCGGCAACGATCGCCTCGGCATTCCTGGTGTCGCCGGCGACGATGGGCCAGCGCCTGGTGCGTGCCAAGGCCCGCATCCGCGAGACCGGCATTCCCTTCCGCGTGCCTGAGAGGGCCGAGTTCGGCGAGCGTTTGGACGCGGTGCTGGAGGCGATCTACGCGACCTTTGCCGAGGGCTGGTCCGACCCCGCCGGCACCGAGACACAGCGCCGAAACCTCGCGACCGAAGGCATCTGGCTCGGCCGGCTGGTGGCCTCGCTGATGCCGGATGAGCCGGAAGCGCTCGGCCTGCTGGCGCTGATGCTGTTTGCCGAGGCGCGACGGGCGGCCCGGCGTAATGCCGAAGGTGACTTCGTGCCACTGGCCGAGCAGGATTTACTGCTCTGGGACGGCGCTCTGATCGATGAAGCCGAAACGCTGCTCCGGCGCGCCGCGAGCATGGGCATGGTCGGCCGTTACCAGCTCGAAGCGGCTGTACAATCCGCCCATGCGGCGCGACGGCTGACCGATCGCACCGACTGGCTGGCGATCCGCGAACTCTACGACGCGTTGCTTTCGATCGCAGGCTCGCCGGTGGTGGCGATCAACCGCGCGGTGGCGATTGCCGAGGCCGAGGGAGCGGCAGCGGGATTGGCAGCCCTCTACGTGCTGGGCGACGACAAGCGGCTTGCCGACTACCAGCCCTATTGGGCCGCACGCGCCGGACTGCTGGCCAGGCTCGGCGAAAAAAGGCGAGCAGCCGAGGCCTATGACCGGGCGATCGGACTGGAGCGCGATCCGGCCGTGCGGCGGTTCCTGCAAGGGAAGCGGAAAGACCTCGACGCGAGCTGACGAAGAGAAGCCTACGCCCCCAGCCCTTCGAACAGGATGGTCGACAGATAGCGTTCGGCGAAGGACGGGATGACGACAACCAGGGTCTTACCCTTGTTTTCCGGCCGCGAGCCGACGGCGATCGCCGCCTGCAGGGCGGCGCCCGACGAGATGCCGACCGGCACGCCCTCGAGGCGGGCGACGAGGCGGGCATTGGCGACCGAATCCTCGTTCGAGACCTTGACGATCTCGTCATAGACCGTGGTGTCGAGGATCTTTGGCGCAAAGCCGGCGCCGATGCCCTGGATCTTGTGCGGACCGGGCTGGCCGCCCGACAGCACCGGCGAGGCTTCCGGCTCGACGGCGACGACATGCACCGAGGGCTTGCGCTTCTTCAACACCTGACCGACACCGGTGATGGTGCCGCCGGTGCCGATGCCGGCGACGAAGATGTCGACCTCGCCATGGGTGTCGTTCCAGATTTCCTCGGCCGTGGTCTGGCGGTGGATTTCGGGATTGGCGGGATTCTCGAATTGCTGCGGGATGACCGCGTCGGGCAAGGTCGCGGCCAGCTCGTCGGCCTTGGCGATGGCGCCCTTCATGCCCTTCGGCCCTTCGGTCAGCACCAGCTCGGCGCCGAGCAGCGCCAGCATCTTGCGGCGTTCGACCGACATCGTTTCCGGCATGGTCAGGATCAGCTTGTAACCCTTGGCGGCGGCGGCGAAGGCGAGCGCGATGCCGGTGTTGCCGGAGGTCGGCTCGATCAGCGTGGTGCGGCCGGGCGCGATCTTGCCCGAGGCCTCCAGCGCCTCGATCATGGCGACGCCGATGCGGTCCTTGACCGAGGCGATCGGGTTGAAGAATTCGAGCTTGGCGA
Organism: Mesorhizobium sanjuanii; assembly: GCF_002529485.1. NCBI lineage: Bacteria > Pseudomonadati > Pseudomonadota > Alphaproteobacteria > Hyphomicrobiales > Phyllobacteriaceae > Mesorhizobium > Mesorhizobium sanjuanii. The sequence continues at coordinate 4,959 of NZ_NWQG01000203.1, read as the reverse complement.
GCAGGTTGGCGACGACGCCCTTTTCCCTGGCGAATTTGTCGAGCCGCACCAGCGGCGTGTCGCCGATCGTCTCGGTGATCGAATTGAAGACGCGGCCGCGGCCGGGCACGCGGGCGGGGGTGACGGGCTTGTTCATTGGTTTCGCTCCCAGATCAGGCAATTGGCATCAGTCGACAGAATAGGACTTTCAACCGCGCAAGATAGGCTGCGGTTCGAAAATATCCGAGTGGGGCACATGCTGAAAACAGTTGCGCCTCGGAATACCATTTCCGGGATCTGCCTCCATTCGGAATGGTTTGGCGTCAAGAGCCCTACTGGCGGGCGGCAATCGCCGCCGCCGCGCCAACCATAAAACCGGCGGCGGTGCGGTTCAGGGCTTTAAGCGCGCGCGGCGACTTCAGGAACCAGCGCGCCTTGGCCGCCAGCGCCAGATAGGGCACCAGCACCACCAGGAGCACGACCACGGTGAGTGCGACGAGGATGCCGTAGTCGGCCAGCGTGATGGTCTTCAGATCGACGATGGTCGGGGTGATGGCGAGGTAGAAGATCATTGTCTTCGGATTGCCGAGGGTGACGGCAAGGCCGGCGATGAAGCTCGACGCCAGCCCGCCCTTGCCCTTCTTGGCCTCCACCGTCTCGGGCGTGATGCCGCTCGTCCAGAAACGCCAGCCAAGGAAGGCAAGATAGGCAACGCCGAACCATTTGATCGCCAGGAACACCATGCCGAAGGTCTGCGCGACGAAAGCGAGGCCGAGCACCACGGCGGTGAGATAGATGAGATCGGCGAGCATCAGCCCGAACGACATCGCCAGCGACGAGCGGAAGCCGGAGCCGAGCGCACGCGCCACCAGCGCGGTGACGCCGGGACCGGGAATGGCGGCGGCGATGCCGAGGGCAGCGCTGTAGGCGAGAAATCCGGTGAGGGTCATGGTTCGGTCCCAGATCAGAATGCCTTGTGGCATGGAACCGAACGGGAATGAATTCCCTGAGAGCCGGATTCGATTGCACCAGCGGTGCAAACCGCCGATCAAGACCGGTGGGCGTCGTAAGTCACGCGCCAGATGGTGCCGTTGCCGTCCTCGGTGACGATCAGCGCGCCATCCTTCGCCACCGCGACGCCGACCGGGCGGCCCCAGACTTCGTCGTCGGAGACAACGAAACCGGTCATGAAATCCTCATACTCGCCGGTCGGCTTGCCATCCCTGAACTTCAGCCGGACGACCTTGTAGCCGGTCCTGACGCCGCGGTTCCACGAACCGTGCAGGGCAACGAAAGCATCCCCCTGATAGTCCCGCGGAAAGCTCTTGCCGTCATAAAAGACTATGTTGAGCGGCGCCGAATGCGCCTGCATCAGCACGTCGGGAACGATGGCCTTGCCGGCGAGGTCGGGGCGCTCACCCTTGCGGCGCGGATCCTCGTTGTTGCCGATATAGTACCAGGGCCAGCCGTAGAAGCCGCCTTCCCTTATGGTTGTTGCAAATTCGAACGGCACGTTGTCGCCCAGCGAGTCGCGCTCGTTGACGACGCACCACAAGGCGCCCGTCGCCGGCTGGATTGTCATGCCCGCGCAGTTGCGCAGGCCGGTGGCCACGACCCGCCTGTTCTTGCCGTCCGGATCGAAGGCCAGCACGTCGGCGCGGCCATCCTCCATGCCCCAGGCCGCGCCCAGCGGCTTCGACTTCACCCAGGCGTCGAGGCCACCTTCCGGTTCCTTCCCCATGCCTTCCTCGCCCACATTGGAGTAGGAGCCGACCGAGAAATAGAGCGTCTTGCCGTCCGGCGAGAAGGCGATGTCGCGGGTCCAGTGGCTCTTCCTGGGAATGTTATCGACGATGGTCTCCGGCTCACCTCGGGCTTTCAGGTCACCATTATGATAGGCAAAGCGCACGACGCCGCTGCTGTTGGCGATATAGACCCACTGCGGATTGTCGCCCGGGGGATAAAAGGCAATGCCATAGGGGCGGGTGAGATTATTGGCGAAGATCGCCTTCTCGGCGGGTCTCGCGCTGCCTTCGGCGAGGCGATAGAGGCGTATCTGGTTGTCATTGCTGTTGGCGACGAACAGGTCGCCATTCGGGGCGACGCGGACAACGCGCGGATTGATGATGCCGGAGGTGATCATTTCCGCCGAAAAGCCCGGCGGCAGGATCGGCTTGGCTTCTTCAGGCCGCTGCGCCACGCCGGGGCTGTTCGAGGCGGATTCGGTAATGAAGGGCGCCGGCAGGTCCTCGGGTCGAATCAAGCGGCGCACCCCCGGCCGGTCGGCATGCCAATCGCCGAAGGCGGCTTCGCCTTTCAGCTGCGGCGCAGCCGTCTCCTGAGCAAAAGCGGCTGTCGCAACAAGCAGGACGCCGCCCACAAGACCGGCAAATCGGATCATCCTGCCCTCCAGCGTCAAAATCGCGCTTGCCCGTCGCCTTACATCCCTGCCGCGTAAAAATCATCGTCAAGGCGCTTTTCCAGCGTGACGAGGTCATCCGGCAATGGCAGGCCCATGGCGCGCATTTCCCTCAGCTTTTCGCGCAGCTGCTCCTGGATCTCATGCTGGTCCTCGGGCTGATTGACCATTTCTTCCAGCAGCAGGCTGATCTGGGCCTTGAATGATTCCAGCGCCATTGTTTTCTCCTTACCGCAGCATCCGGGAAATAAGCTGCGCCGTATAGTCGACCATCGGTACTATGCGCGCATAGTTCAGCCGGGTCGGGCCGATCACGCCAAGCGCACCGATGACGCGAGCGTCCTTGTCGCGATAGGGCGCCACGACCAGCGACGAGCCCGACAGCGAAAACAGCTTGTTTTCCGAGCCGATGAAGATGCGAACGCCCGGCCCGTCCTCGGCGAGGTCGAGCAGCTGGATCAGCCCGTCCTGTGTCTCCAGATCCTCGAACAAGTGCCTGAGCAGCTCGATGTCGGCCTGGGCGGTGACGTTTTCCAGGAGATTGGCGCGGCCGCGCACGATGAGCCGCGCCGGCAGGCCGCTTTCAGCACCCGCCCACACCGCCAGGCCCTTCTCGACCAGATCCTGCGACAGCGTGTCGAGGGCGGCTCTCGTCTCTTCCTTGATGCGGGCGATCTCGATGCGCGCCTCGGCCAGCGTGCGGCCGCGGATATGGGCGTTGAGGAAGTTCGAGGCCTCATGCAATTGCGAGATGGTGATGCCGGCGGGCAGGTCGACGACGCGGTTTTCGACATCGCCGTTCTGCGACACGAGCACGGCCAGCGCCTTGGTCGGCTCGAGCTGGATGAATTCGATGTGCTTCAGCGCCACTTCGTTCTTGGCGGCGAGCACGAGGCCTGCCCCGCGCGACATGCCGGACAGCATCTGGCTGGCTTCGGTCAGCATATGCTCCAGCGTCGCGCCCGAGCCGGACGCACGCACCTGCGCCTCGATGATGCGGCGCTCCTCGTCGGAGAGGTCGCCAAGCTCCATGAAGGCATCGACGAAGAAACGCAGGCCCGCCTGCGTCGGCAGCCGGCCGGCCGAGATATGCGGCGCATAGATCAGGCCGAGATGCTCGAGATCGCTCATCACGTTGCGGATGGTGGCCGGCGACAGCGACGACGGCAGGATGCGCGACAGGCTGCGCGAGCCTACCGGTTCGCCGTCCCTGAGATAGGAATCGACAATGCGCCGAAAGATGTCGCGCGAGCGCATGTCAAGCGATTGGAGCGCTGGTGACTGAAGCGTGGACTGCGACGCGGGATCGATTGCCTTGGTCATTCGGGCCAAAAACCTCCAATATCAAGGATATAGAGTTCGGCGGTGTCTGCGCAACCCGGTTGCGCCAGCGAGACCCAGTCCATTTTCCTTTGCGCCCTGCGCGCCGTGCGGTTACAAGCCGGCCACGATTCCGGAAATAACAGAAAGAAGCCCCGAATGCGCCCTTCCAAACGCCAACCCGACGAAATGCGCGCGATCTCCTTCGAGCGCGGCGTTTCCAAGCACGCGGAAGGCTCGTGCCTGGTGAAATTCGGCGACACGCATGTCTTGTGCACGGCCAGCCTCGAGGAGAAGGTGCCGGGTTGGATGCGCAATTCCGGTAAGGGCTGGGTAACTGCGGAATACGGCATGCTGCCGCGTTCGACCGGCGAGCGCATGCGCCGCGAGGCTTCGGCCGGCAAGCAAGGTGGCCGCACGCTGGAAATCCAGCGGCTGATCGGCCGTTCGCTGCGCGCCGTGGTCGATCTGCAGGCGCTGGGCGAGCAGCAGATCACCGTCGACTGCGACGTGATCCAGGCCGATGGCGGCACGCGCACCGCCTCGATCACCGGCGGCTGGGTGGCGCTTTACGACTGCCTGCGCTGGATGGAAGCTCGACAGATGGCCAGCGTCGCCAAGGTGCTGAAGGACCATGTCGCGGCGATCTCCTGCGGCATTCATGACGGCCAGCCGGTCATCGACCTCGACTATATCGAGGATTCCTCGGCCGGCACCGACGCCAATTTCGTCATGACCGGCAAGGGCGGCATCGTCGAGATCCAGGGCACGGCCGAGGGTGAGCCCTTCTCGGAAGAGCAGTTCGCAGCGCTGATGGGACTGGCCAAGAAAGGCATCCAGCGCCTGGTCAGCCTGCAGCAGATGGCCGTGGCGTAGCCAGGGTTTTGTCATGACCCCGACCGCAATCCTCGAATCGTCCCTCTACGTGACCGATCTCGGCGCTGCGGAATCCTTCTATCGCGATGTCCTCGGCCTCGATCTCCTCGGCAAGGTCGACGGTCGCCATCTCTTCTTCCGCTGCGGTGACGGCGTGCTGCTCATCTTCAATGCGGAGGCAACGAAAGTGCCACCGGCGCCCGACGCCCGGCTGAAAGTGCCGCCGCATGGCACGGTCGGCGAAGGCCATCTCTGCTTTGCCGCAAGCGCCGACGAAATCGTCCGCTGGAAGGCGCATCTCGAGGCGAAAGAAATCGCCATCGAAAGCGAGTTCGAATGGCCGCAAGGCGGCCGCTCGATCTATA
>NZ_NWQG01000202.1:0-24399 GCF_002529485.1 Mesorhizobium sanjuanii | reverse complement strand
GTATAATATGATAGCTTTTGCTGCTGCTTGCGGGATCACAAGGAGAGGATATCGGGCAGGCAAACGGCCCGGCTCAAGAGCGCGACGGCAAGGCGGGAGGTGCCCGGCCAGACGCGTGAATTGTCATGGCTGCTAACAACAATCAAAACTGGAACTGGGAGGAATTTCGATGATCAAGTCACTTGCTGGTGGCATCGTTGCTGCCACTGCATTCGTCATGTTGAGCTCGTCGGCGATCGCCGAACCCGAAGTCGTCAAGGGCCCGGCGGCCGAGCCGGATTGTTTTGCGCCGTGGTCGGCCGACACGCAGTTCTTCAAGTTCCCCAAGAAGGAAGGTCCATACCGCATCGCGCTCGCCAATGGCTACATCGCCAACACCTGGCGTATCCAGATGGTGCAGACGGCGAAGGCCTATGCGGCACAGCCGGATGTCGCGGCGAAACTGAAGGAATTCAAGGTCGTCTCGACCGGCGAAGACGTGCCGGCCCAGATTTCGGCGATCAACAACTTCATCGATTCCGGCTATGACGCGATCGTCGTCAACGCGCAGAATCCGACTGCCTTCGGGCCGGTCATCAAGCGCGCCAAGGAAGCCGGCGTCGTGCTGGTCGCCTTCGACAACATTCTCGATACCAAGGACGCCATCAACGTCAATGTCGACCAGAAGGGCCTTGGCGAGTTGTGGGGCAACTGGCTGATCAAGCATGTGCCCAATGGTGGCAAGATCCTTGAAGTGCGCGGCGTTGCCGGCACGTCGGTCGACACCGACCGTCACAACGGCATCCACGAGGTCCTCGATGCCTCCGGCAAAAAGTGGGAGGTCACCGAAGTCGTCGGCAAATGGGATGACGGCGTGGCGCAAAAGGCTTCGGCCGATGCCATCGCCACCAACGGTCCCTTCGACGGCGTCACCGGTCAGGGCGGCGATACCGGCATCGTGCAGGCGATGATCGACGCCAAGCATCCCTTCGTGCCGTTCGGCGGCGAGACCGAAAATGGCTTCCGCAAGTTCTGCGCCAAGTTTGCCGCGGACGGGCTGAAATGCTCGTCGGCCGGCACCGGCCCGGCCCAGGTGGCGGTTGCCATGAAGACAGCGATCGCAGCACTCGAAGGCCAGGTCGTCCCGCAAGCGGTCAAGCTGCCGCTGGCGATCGTCGAGGATCCGAACTTCAAGGAAGGCCAGGATTATTTCCCCGACCAGTCCGACAATTTCTTCGTCGGCAACTCCTTCCCGACCTGCGGCATCAATTTCACCGCGCAGGAAATCATGGGCCAGAGCAAGGAAAACCAGTAGGCTGATCGGACGGTGCCGCGGGGCAACCCCGCGGCACCGGTTCCGCAGAACGAGCGCCTTGGGAGGGGCCGATGGACGGTGCGGTTCCGCTCTTCCGCATGGAGGGCATATCCAAGCGCTATGGTGGTGTGCGGGCGCTGGAAAAGGCCGAGCTTTCGGTCACATCAGGCAGCATTCACGCCATTCTCGGTGAAAACGGCGCCGGCAAATCGACGCTGATCAAGGTCATGGCCGGCGTTGTCGCGCCCGACGAAGGCCGCATGATGCTGGACGGAAGCGAGGTGACCTTCGCTTCGCCGGCCGCCGCCAACCAGGCCGGCATCGTCTGCATCTTCCAGGAGCTGTCGCTCGTCCCCGAACTCAGCGTCGCCGACAACATCGTCATTTCCGATCCGCCGAAGCGCTTCGGCATGATCGACCGCAAAGCGCAGCGACGGATCGCCGAAGAAGCCCTTGCGCGCGCGGGCGCGGCCGACATCCACCCGCTGGCGCTGGTCAAGGATCTTCCTCTTTCAAGAAGGCAGATGGTCGAGATCGCCAAGGCTCTCGCCAGGAAGCCGCGCATCCTGATCCTCGACGAGGCGACATCGGCGCTCACCGCGGCCGACGTCGCCAAGATTTTCGGCGTGCTGAAGCGGCTGCGCTCTGAAGGGCTGGCGCTGCTCTACATCTCGCACCGGATGAACGAGATTGCCGAGCTTGCCGACCAATGCACGGTGTTTCGCAATGGCCGCAATGTCGCCAGCTACGTGGCCGGCACGAAGAGCGACAACGAAGTCGTCGAGCTGATGATCGGCCGCGAATACAGCCACATCTTTCCGCCAAAGCCGGTGCGCGCGCCAGCCACCGCCGCGCCGGTGCTGGAGGCGCGCAAGCTTTCCTGGACCGACCGGCTGGACAACATCTCGCTGACAGTCGGGGCAGGCGAGGTCGTTGGCCTTGGCGGCCTTGATGGCCAGGGCCAGCGCGAATTGCTGCTCGCTTTCTTCGGCGTGCTGCGCGGCCTGTCCGGCCAGATATTGATCGATGGCAAACCGGTCACGATCGCCAGTCCGGCTGCCGCCCGTGATGACCGGATCGGCATGGCGCTGATCCCGGAGGACCGCAAGACGGAAGGCCTGATGCTGCCGATGACGGTGCGCGAAAACCTCTCCTTCGCCGCGCTCGACCGGCTGTCCAAAGCCGGCATCATCGACCGGGCCGCCGAGCAGCGGCTGATCGACGACATGGTCGGCCTGCTTGCGATCAAGACGGCCGGCCTCGACATTCCAGTCGGTGCGCTGTCCGGCGGCAACCAGCAGAAGGTCGTCATCGCCAAATGGCTGATGCGGCAGCCGCGCATCATCCTGCTCAACGATCCGACGCGCGGCATCGATGTCGGCACCAAGCAGGAACTGTATCAGCTGATGCGCAAGCTCGCCGACCAGGGCGCGGCGATCCTTTTCTACTCGACCGACTATGACGAGCTGATCGGCTGCTGCGACCGGGTGCTGGTGCTCTATGACGGGGCGGTCAAGCGCGAGCTGGTCGGCGCCGAGATCACCGAGCGGGCGCTGATCGCCAGCGCGCTCAACATTCATGGCGAAGAGATGCCTGTTGGCCAAGGAGCGGAAGCGTGAAAGATTGGCGCTACTGGCTTGCCGAACAACGCGGAACGTTGCTGGCGTTCGGCATCTTCATCGTGATGTTCATCATCTACACCTCGAACCACCCGGCGGGCTTTACCGCCAATGTCGTGCAGACGGCTTCGAACAAGGGCGTGCTGCTTGCCTTCGTCGCCATGGCGCAGACGCTGGTGGTGATCACCGCCGGCATCGACCTTTCCGTCGGCATGATCTTTCTGCTGACCAACTGCCTGGCCTCATGGCTGGTCATCGGCACCGGCATCGAGACCGCGTTCGGTGTCGTCGCGGTGCTCGGCACCGGGCTGCTGTGCGGGGCGATCAACGGCGCCATCGTCATCTACGGACGGCTGCAGCCGATTGTCGCCACCATCGCCACGGGTGCTGTCTATTTCGGCATCGCGCTGCTTTTGAGACCGTTTCCGGGCGGCTCGGTCAACGAGGATCTCGCCGACGCGCTGACCGGACGTCTGTTTGGCGTGTTGCCGGCGAGCCTGGTGGTGCTTTTGGCCGTCGTGCTCGTGATCTGGGTGCCGTTCAGCCGGTCGGTGCTCGGCCGCGCCGCTTACGCGGCCGGATCGTCGGAGATGGCCGCCTACATGTCCGGCGTGCCGATCCGCCGCGGCAAGTTCGCCGCCTATGCGCTGGCCGGCCTGCTGGCGGCGATCGGTGGGCTGTTCCTGACGTTCTTCACCTATACGGGCGAGGCGGCCTATGCCAGCGGCAATGCCTACACGCTGTTCTCGATCGCCGCCGTGGTGCTCGGCGGCGTCTCGCTGTTCGGCGGCAAGGGCAGCGCCATCGGCGCGATCTTCGGCGCGCTCGCCTTCCGCACCATCGGCGACCTGCTCTTCGTCTTCGATTTCGATCCGCTCTGGCAGCCGCTGTTCCAGGGTGTCATCCTGCTGATCGCGGTCAGCCTCGGCGCCTTCGCCCTGTTCAGGGTCCGCAACCGGCTGGAGTGGTTCCTATGAGCGAAACGACCATCGGCGGCATCGCCGGCCGCGTGCCGAAATTCATCCGCCGCGCCGATCCGGCGGTACTGACCGCCTTTGCCTGCATCGTGCTGTTGCTGTTTGTCGGCAGCCTCTACTCACGCAGCTTCCTGTCGCCGGAATATCTGCTGCAGCAGCTCAAGGTGGCCTCGTTTCTCGGCGTCATCGCCACCGGCATGATGCTGGTCATCCTGCTCGGTCAGATCGACCTGTCGGTGCCGTGGTCGGTGGCGGCGGGCGCGATGATGGCCTGTGCGGCCGCCGCCTACGGTCCGGTCGGCGTGGCGCTGGCGATCCCCTTCGGCATTTTCTGCGGTGTCGCGATCGGCATCGTCAACGGCATCGGCGTCGCTTATCTGCGTATTCCCTCGATGATCATCACACTCGCCACCAATGCCGTCGCGCAAGGGCTGATGGTGGTCTATACGGGCGGCTTCTCGCCGCAGGATTCGGCGACCCGGGCGATGCGCTATCTGGCGACTGGTTTTGCCATTCCGGGCGTGCCCAATGCCGTCGTCATCTGGGCACTGATCGGCGCCGCAACGGTTTTCGTCCTGACCCGCACCGGCTTCGGCCGCACCGTCTACGGCATCGGCAACCGCGAGCGCGCCGCCTACCTCTCCGGCATCGACACACGGCGCGTGGTACTGATCGCCTTCGCCATATCCGGCGGCCTCTCGGCCTTCGGCGGCGTGCTTCTGGCCGGCTATGCCTCCAAGGCGGCGCAGTCGATGGGCGACGCCTATCTCCTGCCGTCGATCGCAGCAGTGGTGCTTGGCGGCACCTCGATCCTGGGCGGCCGCGGCTCCTATCTCGGCACGGTCGCGGGCGTGATCCTGATCACATTGCTGCAATCCATCCTTTCCGTCATGCAGATGCCGGAGGCCGGGCGGCAGATCATCTATGGGGGCGTCATCGTCGCCATGCTGCTGCTCTACGGCCGCGCGCCGGCAAGCCGCTGATCCGCATCGTGAAGACGGAACAAGTGCCAAGGGACTCCATGCGGCCTGTGCCGGCCATCGTGGTGATGGGGGTCGCCGGTTGCGGCAAGTCGGCCGTCGGCGAGGCGCTGGCAGCGAGATTGGACGCCGTCTTCATCGAGGGCGACAGGCTGCATCCGCCCGAGAACGTCGCGCGCATGGCACGCGGTGAGCCGCTCACCGATGCTCTACGTGAAGGGTGGCTCGACGCGATCGGCCAGCGCATTGCAGCGTCGGTCGCCAGCGGGCAGGGCGTCGTGGCAGCCTGCTCGGCATTGAAGCGCAGCTATCGCGAGCGCCTGCGCGGTTTTCACAAGGACATCGTTTTCCTCTATCTGGAAATCGATCCGGCGACCGCCAAACGGCGTGTCGCCTCCCGCCAGGGCCATTTCATGCCGGCAAGCCTGGTCGACAGCCAGTTCGCCACGCTTGAGGCGCCGGCAGCGGACGAGCGGGCATTGACGCTCGATGCGACGCGCTCGATCGCCGACAGTGTCGCCGCTGTCCTTAGCCTGCCGGGCGAGGCGAATTCATGAGCCGGCGTCATCCTCGGCCGCGGCAACGCCCGATCGCTCGGTGAACCTTTGGTGGCTGGCCCACACCATCATCTGCTCGGGATGATCTTTCAGAGCCTCCAGCAGGCGATCGCGCTTGAGCAGGATGTAGTGCGCCTGCAACTCCATGTTCTTGGGACCCATGTTCCTTGCCGCGGGCGCCGCTGGCGCCGGCCGCGATTGCGCCGGCCTCAGTTCGGGGCTGATGACGGCCCGGTATTCGCGGAATGGAACCGTCTCGAAGGTCGACATGGCAAACAGCGCCGTTCCACCCCGTGCGGCGAAATTCGCGGGCGCCGAGGCGAGATGGGTCCAGCCGCTTTCTCCCATGCCGGCTTCGGCGAAGGTCGAACCGGCATGGATGTTGTTGGTCATCAGGACGACGCCGTTGTCCTTCAGGATCTTCTGCATGCGGATCGTCACCTGATAGGCGTCGCTGCGTTCGAAAACGACCCGGCTTTTCAGGAAGCGATTTTCGACGGCGACCATTGGCGGGTTGAGGAACCGCAAGCCGAATGTCGTGTCGGAAATGCCGTGAAAGTCGACGCTCACCTGATGAGTTTCGACGCCGGCCTCATGTAGCGCCCGCTTGCCGATGATGGTCTGGGCGGTGAACTGATCGCACCAGATGATGGCGCCCCGGCCACGCTTCAGCGCCAGTTGCAGGCCTTCCAGCCCCTCCAGCCGGATCGTCGGCGACCAGCGCGGACGGACCACATGCACAGCAAGCAGCAGGCGCCGACGGTGGTTCGCGGCGAGCAAGGCCCTGAACAGTTTCTTTGCGTCGATGCCTTTGCCAAGCACCGCTTGCGTCGCCGCGGCGTAGCGCGAAAAGTCCTTGCGCATGTGGCGCTTCAGCCGAAGCCCGGACACCGAGCGGCAGATCGGCGTCCACCAGGCGGCCGGCAATATTGCCGCAACACCGAGATAAAAGCCGAACAACAGGCTTTCGCGAAAATCCTTGTTCGAAAAACGGCGCAGCTTTGCCGGGCTGACCAGCTTGCGGCTGAAAAACCGGACAGGCTCGGCGCGCTCCGGCACGATGACGTCGGCGATGATTTCAGTGCGATAGCTGGCGGCGGACGGTTTTTTCCGATCGGCCCGGCGGGATTTTCCAAACCACGGCAGCCTCATCCGATTGGTGTCCAGCCTGTTTCTGTGCACGTCCGAAAGTCGCTTTACTGCGTCTGTCACGGGCACGCAATCGGGCGCCGACCGGAGCATGGCGCCGGAGTTCGAGCGCTGGGCTCACGACTCATAGCCGGAACATGATGGTTGCTGCGATTGCGGTGGTGGTGAATGACCGGATTGCGGGATGGGCTTAGCTGGCATTTGACATGCAGGCATCTACCTGCATATTATGGCGTCAACACGAGCGAGATCAATGGACGCCGACAAGGTTTTCAAGGCGCTGGGCGACCCGACACGCAGAAAGCTGCTCGACCTTCTTTGTGAAAAGAACGGGCAGACGCTCGGCCAGCTTTGCGAAAACCTCGAGATGGCCCGGCAATCCGCCACCCAGCACCTCGGGATATTGGAGGCGGCCAATCTGGTGAGCACGGTCAAGCGTGGCCGGGAAAAGCTGCATTTCATCAACCCCGTGCCGCTCCATGAGGTCTACGAACGGTGGGTGCGGAAATTCGAACGTCAGCGGCTCAGCCTGCTGCACGATCTGAAGAAAGAACTCGAAGGAGACGAACAATGACCAGAGAGACGACCAGCTTTGTCTACGTGACCTATATTCGCTCGACGCCGCAAAAGGTGTTCGAGGCCATAACGAAACCGGACATCGCCAGGCGCTATTGGGGCCACGAGAACGTCTCCGACTGGAAGCCGGGATCGAAATGGGAACACATTCGCGCCAACGATGAGCGCACCGTCGAACTGGTCGGCAAAGTCGTCGAAATCTCGCCGCCAACCCGTCTCGTGATGACCTGGGCGAACGCCTCGCAAGCCGACGACCCATCGAAATACAGCCGGGTGACGTTCGGCATCGAGGAATACGACACCATGGTCCGGCTGACCGTCACCCATGACGAACTCGAAGCGGGCAGTGGAATGGCGAAAGGCATCAGCCAAGGGTGGCCGGCGGTGCTGTCCAGCCTGAAATCCTTCCTCGAAACCGGCAGCGGCATCGACCTTTTCGCCAAGCCGAAATCGGCCTGATCCTAGCGGGAGAGTAACAATGACCAAGATCTATAGCGGCGGCTGTGCATGCGGCGCTATCCGTTATGAAACGAAGAGAGAACCCATCTTCGAGAACCATTGCCAATGCCTCGATTGCCAGAAACGCAGTGGCACCGGGCATGCGTCCTATCTGACCTTCCCCCGGCGCGCCGATGTGACAATTACCGGCGAGGCGAAAACCTGGCGGGTAGCGGGTGCCAACGGCAATCAGAAGATCCACGCCTTCTGCCCGACCTGTGGAGCGCCGGTCTATCTGACATCCGTCGCCAAGCCGGACCTGATTACGATCCATGCGACCAGCCTTGACGATCCAGGGCAATTCAATCCGCGGGTGGTCACATACACCGTCCGCGGCCATGCGTGGGACACTATTGATTCCTCATTGCAGAAATTCGAGCGAATGCCGCATGGATAAATTCCGCGGGAAGCAATACGAAACTGCCGGGTCTAGATCTGAGACGTCAGCTCGACCGGAAAATCGTCATTGTCGGCGTCGCGCATGGCGGCGAGGCTGCGATTGTCCAGCACCTCGGCGATGGCCTGGCGCACTTCCAGCATCATATGCCGGACCTGGCATGTCGCCTCGTCGCAGTCCTCGCAGCGCTGGTACTGGGTGCGGCTGGCGCAAGGGATGGGCGCCAGCGGTCCATCGAGGACGCGCACGACATGACCGATCTTGATCTCGGAGGCAGGCCGGGCGAGGCGATAACCGCCTTCCTTGCCCTTGCGGCTCTGGACGAAGCCGGCATTGCGCAACTCGCCCAGGATGGCATCCAGGAATTTCTTCGGGATGTTGTTGGCGACCGCGATGTCGTTGACGAATGCAAGCTGGCCGACCGGCAGACCGGACAGGTGCACGAGGGCCTTGAGCCCGTATTTGCCTTTTTTGGTAAGCATGCCCGATTCAGTTCATGAAACCCCAACCGCCCGCATCTGGCGGTTGTTTGTGTGCAAATCATGACGTTTTGATCGCACGAGGCGGTTTCTCGCAAAACAAGCCGTCGGATGGCAGGTTGAACACAAACGCGTTGATTCTTTGTAACGTTCTGAACGGCTCGCGACCTGGAAACTGCATTTCCATGCGTAAAAACAAACAAAGCCGGCAAACGGCCGGCTTCTTTGCTTGGCTTAGGGATTGAAAACCTTAGCGGCTGCCATAGGTCTGGTCGAGCAGCCCGCCGGCCGCAAAATGCTCGGCCTGGACCTTGTCCCAGCTGCCGAAGACATCTTCCACGGTCAGCAGGCGGACATCGGGAAACTCAGCCTTGTATTTGGCGGCAACGGTCTGGTCGCGCACCCGATTGCCGTTCTGGGCCAGGATATCCTGGCCCTCCGGCGTATAGAGGAAGTCGAGATAGGTTTTGGCGAGATCGCGCGTGCCGTGCTCGTCGGCAACCGTGTCGACGATCGCCACCGGAAACTCGGCCAACAGGCTGACCGAGGGCGTCACCTGCTCGAACTTGTCCTCACCATACTCCTTGCGGATGCCGCGCGTTTCCGACTCGAAGGTGATCAGCACGTCGCCGATCTCGCGCTGCACGAAGGTGGTGGTCGCGGCGCGTCCGCCGGTGTCGAAGATCGGCACATTGTTGAACAGCTTGGTGACAAACTCCTTCACCTTGGTGTCGTCGCCCTTGAAGGCTTCCCTGGCGTAGGCGGTGGCCGCGAGATAGGTGTAGCGCGCATTGCCCGAGGTCTTCGGGTTGGGGAAGATGACCTGGACGTCGTCGCGTACGAGGTCGTTCCAGTCCTTGATGTGCTTGGGATTGCCGGTGCGCACCAGGAAGGACGGCAGCGAATAGAAGGGCGAGGCGTTGTCGGGGAAATCCTTCTGCCAGTCGGCTGAGACGAGCCCCTTCTTGACCAGGAAATCGATGTCGGTGACCTGGTTGAAGGTGACAACATCGGCGCCGAGGCCCTCGGCGATGGCGCGCGCTTGCGCCGACGTTCCGGCATGCGACTGATCGATGCTCACGCCGGGGTGTCCTGATATGAAGGCCTTGTTGACCTGCACGAAGAGTTCGCGGCCGACATCATAGGAAGCGTTCAGCAATTTGTCGGCCGACCAGGCTTGGGAGGATGCGAGCAACAGGCCGGCCGCGGTGGCGACGCCAAGCAAAAATCGCTTCATGAAAACAGGCTCCTTGGACAATGCCGCTTGTCGAATTCCCAAGGATAATCGGGCGATGCCCGGCTATACGAGGCATGCAGGCAGGAGCTATGGTAATGGCGTTAGAAAATGCGTTGTCGAAACAGCCAGTCGGTAGGATTTTCTTCCAACAGAGTCTTTTCGACTGTTCCCGCTACGCCGAGGCAATTCTACCGGGCAGCAAACCATCTACGCTGCTGGAAAAAGCTTCCAGCGCCGGGGCCGGAATGCCACGCGGCTTTTCTGCGCCGCCGGATGGTCGACGGGCAGTTCGATCTCGACGCGCTGGCGCTCGCCGCCGATTTCGAGTTCCACGCGCCTCGTGCCGGCGACACGGCGGCTGGCGGCGACTGTGCCGGCGATGCAGCCGCTGCAGCCATCCACCAATTCGACATCGTGCGGGCGGAAGAACAGCGTCGCTTGCCCTTCCGGCGCCTGCGGCGCGGAAAGCCCAATTGGCCGGTCGGCGATCCAGACCTGGCCATCCTCGACCTTGACCGGGACCGAACTCGATTCGCCGATGAAGCCATAGACGAAGGGCGAGTTCGGCGTGTCGTAGATATCGTCGGCGGTGCCGACCTGCTCGATGCGTCCCTGGCTCATCACCACGACACGATCGGCAAGCTCCAGCGCTTCTTCCTGGTCGTGGGTGACGAAGACCGTGGTGTGGCCGGTCGTGTCATGGATGTCGCGTAGCCAGCGGCGCAGTTCGCGACGCACCTGGGCGTCGAGCGCGCCGAACGGCTCGTCGAGCAAAAGCACGCGCGGTTCGATCGCCATGGCGCGCGCCAGCGCCACGCGCTGGCGTTGACCGCCGGAAAGCTGCGCCGGATAACGTTTTTCGAGACCTGATAACTGGACGAGGTCGAGAAGCTCGGAGGCGCGGCGACGGATCTCCTGCGCCGAGGGGCGTGTCGGCCCATGACGGACCTTGAGGCCGAAGCCGATATTGTCGGCGACCGTCATATGGCGAAACAGCGCATAATGCTGGAAGACGAAGCCGACATTGCGCTCCTGGATCGACTTTTGCGAGGCATCCTCCTCGCCGAAGAAGATCTTTCCCCGTGTCGGCCGTTCCAGCCCGGCGATCAGCCTGAGCAGCGTCGTCTTGCCGGAGCCGGAAGGGCCGAGCAACGCGATCAGTTCACCTGACTTGATGTCGAGCGAAACATCGCGAAGAGCCGGAAAGCGGTCAAACTCCTTGCGCACGTTGGCAACGCGAACTTCCATGCAAATCCCTCTGTAGTTGATGCAAGTCGTTGTCCCAAAACCGGTTCCCACCTTTGGGCGACATGCATTTTGTCAATGTCCGCGCGTCGCGGCGATCTCGGCGCCGTAGCGCATCTCGAGAAGTGTTTTCAGGACCAGCGTCACCAGTGCCAGGCCGGCGAGCAGCGAAGCGACGGCGAAGGCGGCGGCGGCATTGTATTCGTTGTAGAGGATTTCGACATGCAGCGGCATGGTGTTGGTCAGCCCGCGTATGTGGCCCGACACGACGGAGACCGCGCCGAACTCGCCCATCGCGCGGGCATTGCACAGGAGCACGCCGTAGAGCAATCCCCATTTGACGTTGGGCAGCGTCACGTACCAGAAGGTCTGCCAGCCATTGGCGCCGAGCGAGAGTGCTGCCTCCTCGTCGCCATTGCCTTGTTCCTGCATCAGCGGGATCAGCTCGCGGGCTACGAAGGGGAAGGTGACGAAGATGGTGGCCAGGACGATGCCCGGCACGGCAAACAGGATGACAATGCCATGCGCCTTCAGCCACCCGCCAAGCAAGCCTTGAGCGCCGAACAAAAGCACATAGACCAGACCGGAGATGACCGGCGAGACCGAAAAGGGCAGGTCGATGAGCGTGGTGAGGAAGGCCTTGCCCTTGAATTCGAACTTGGCGATTGCCCAGGCGGCCGAGATGCCGAAGACGACGTTGAGCGGTACCGAAATCGCCGCCACCAGCAGCGTCAGGCGGATCGCCGAGCGCGTGTCGGGGTTCGACAGCGCCTCGGCATAGGCACTGAGGCCCTTCGAAAAGGCCTCGTTGAAGACGATGATCAGCGGCAGCAGCAGGAATACACCGAGGAATGCAAAAGCCACGATCATCAGTACGGCTCGTGCCGTGGGACTTTCCGTCACCGCCGCCGACTGGCTTTCGTGATGCGGCGCGTAGGATTTGATCTCGGGGTCAGCCATAGCGCTTGCGGCTCCATGTCTGCACCAGATTGATGACCAGCAGCATCACGAAGGACAGCGCCAGCATGATCGCCGCAATCGCGGTCGCCGCCTCGTAGTTGTATTCCTCAAGCCGGATGACGATCAGCAGCGGCGCGATCTCGGATTTGTAAGGCAGATTGCCGGCGATGAAGATGACGGAACCGTATTCGCCGACGCCGCGCGCGAAGGCCAGCGCGAAGCCGGTGACAATGGCCGGCGCGAGGCCCGGAAGCAGCACCCGGGAGATGATCTGGAAGCGATTGGCGCCAAGCGTGGCGGCCACTTCCTCCACCTCCTTGTCGATCTCCTCCATGATCGGCTGGACGGTGCGCACGACGAAGGGCAGGCCGATGAAGATCAGCGCGATGACGATGCCGAGCGGCGTATAGGCAACCTTGATGCCGAGCGGCGAAAGCAGGCTGCCGACCCAGCCGTTCGGCGCGTAGAGCGTGGTCAGCGCAATGCCGGCCACGGCCGTCGGCAGGGCGAAAGGCAGGTCGACCATGGCGTCGACGATGCGGCGGCCCGGGAAATTGTAACGCACCAGCACCCATGCGACGATCGTGCCGAACACGACATTGACGGCTGCGGCGATGAAGGCGGTGCCGAAGCTGATCTCGAGCGCGTTGATCGTGCGGCGATCAGTGGCGATTGCCCAGAAATCGGCCCAGCCGAGCGCGGCCGATCGCCAGATCAGCCCCGACAGGGGAATGAGGATGATGAGCGTGAGGTAGGCAAGCGAGAAGCCGAGCGTCAATCCGAAACCGGGAATGACGCTCGGCTGTCTGAACCGCCACCCCGCCTTGACGGGTACTGTGGTCATGTCGTCCTGGTCTAGGGTTTAACTTACTGGGCCGGCTTGTAGGTCTGGTCGAATATACCACCGTCGCCGAAATGGTAAGGCTGTGCCTTCTTCCAGCCGCCGAAAAGCGGATCGTCGATGGTGATCAGCTTGATCCCGGGCAGTTTGGCGAGATCCTCCGGCGGCACCAGATCGGGCTTCGACGGGCGGTAATGATTCCTGGCGATCAGCGTCTGGCCCTCCTTGGAATAGAGGTAGCTCAGATAGGCTTCGGCGACCTTTCTGGTGCCCTTGGCCTCGACATTGGCGTCGACCACGGCCACCGGCGGCTCGGCCAGGATCGATGTCGGGGGATAGACGATGTCGAAATTGTCGGCGCCGAACTCGTCGAGCGCCAGATAGGCCTCGTTTTCCCAGGCCAGCAGAACATCGCCCAGGCCCTTTTGCGCGAAGGTCACGGTCGAGCCGCGCGCACCGGTGTCGAGAACCGGGACATTGGCGTAAAGCTTGCCAACGAATTCCTTGGTCTTGGCCTCGTCACCGCGATCGTTGGCGTTGGCGTAGGCCCAGGCCGCCAGATAGTTCCATCGCGCGCCGCCCGAGGTTTTCGGGTTTGGCGTGATCACCTGGACGCCGTCCTTGACCAGATCGCTCCAGTCATGGATGCCCTTCGGATTGCCCTTGCGGACGAGGAAGATGATGGTCGAGGTGTAGGGGGCCGAATTGTTCTCGAATTTGGTGCGCCAGTCGGGACTGATCTTCTGCGATTTCGAGACGATGGCGTTGATGTCGCCCTCGAGCGCCAGCGTCACCACGTCGGCGTCGAGGCCGTCGATCACGGCGCGGGCCTGGGCGCCCGATCCGCCATGCGACTGCTGGATGGTGACCGTCTCGCCGGTCTCGGCCTTCCAGTGGGCGGTGAAAGCCTCGTCGAACTGCTTGTAGAGTTCACGCGTCGGATCATAGGACACGTTGAGAATTGTGGTATCGGCAAACGCGAAACCGAGCGTGCCGAACTGGACAGATGTGGCGACCAATGCGCTGAGCAGTTTCGCGAAATGAGGTTTGGTCATTTCCGCCTCCGGTTGAACGCCATTAGTCTACCGAATTGATAGAATTAAGATGCATTCAATGTTGCTTTTTTTGCCCGCTTGAAGCAATTTTTCGCCGACCTTTGGACCTATGGAGAAATTTCTTCTTCGTAAGGGCGGTTGGCGGAATTGCGCGCCATCGGCCGATCCATCTAGAGATAGTCGATGCTTCGGCAAGCCGGCGCGAAGCGCGGGTGCCTCGCAAAACGCATCAAATGATGTATCCCGCTCTCTGCCGCGCTTCCGGAAAACCAATGCACTGAATCGCTTGGCGCACTCTATTCAACGAAGACTTTCACGCTGGCGGCGCGGCCGGCCGCATCGATCACGGTGAGCGTGGAATAGCCGGCGCCGTCCGGCTGCCAGGTCGCGGTGCGGCGACGGTCGATGCCGACAAGCGGTTTGCCATTGGCCAGCCAGCGGAACGGCGCGCGGCCGCCTTGCAGTTTTAGCACCAGCGGTGAGGCGTCGGCCGAGGCTGTGCCAAGATCGACGCGGGCGCCGTCGGGAGGAAAGATGATGGTCGGCGCGGGTTCGGTCGCGGTGGCCTGCACCAGCCCGTCGGCGCCGGCGCCGAAGCGGGCCAGCGTCACCGGCAGATCGTCGCGCTTCGGTCTGCTGACGCCGGCCGGCTGACTGGGCAGCGGGACAATGGCGAGGCCCGAGCGGACGAAGCCCTCGAACAGGATGGGTGCTGCCGAGACATAACCGGACAGGCCCGGCACCGCGCCGGCGTCGGGACGGCCGACCCAGACGCCCAGGACATAACGCCCGTCGAAGCCGACCGACCAGGCGTCGCGGTAGCCATAGGAGGTGCCGGTCTTGTAGGCGATGCCGCGTTGCATGGCTCCTTGGGGCGGCATGACCCCCGACAGGATGTCGGTGATCTGCCAGTTGGCCTGGTCATCGAGGATGGTGGCGGTGGAGCGCTCGGCATTCACTGGCTCGGCGCCGTCATGCAGCGTGTTCGCCTTGCCGCCATTGGCGAGTCCGGTATAGAGCTGGACGAGGTCACGCAGCGTCACGCCGACGCCACCAAGGCCGATGGCGAGGCCCGGCGCCTCGTTGACGGGCAGGATCGGCGTCACCCCGGCCTGGCGGAAGCGCGCCATCAGCCGCGCCGGCCCGACCGCGTCGAGCACCCGGATTGCCGGCACGTTGAGCGACAGTTGCAGCGCCTGCCGTATGCTGACGTCTCCCTGGTAGCCCATGTCGAAATTCTTCGGCCGGTAGCCGCCGAAATCGGCCGGACTGTCCTCGATCAGCGTCTCCTGGGCCACCAGCCCCTGCTCGAAGGCGAGCCCGTAGATGAACGGTTTCAGCGTCGAGCCGGGCGAGCGGACGGTCCTGGTCATGTCGATCCAGCCGGAACGGCTGGCGTCGAAATAATTGGCCGAGCCGACCTCGCCGAGGATGTCGCCTGTGCGGGAATCGGCGAGCACCATGGCGACGGAGAGGCGAGGGCCGAGCCTGGTGGCGGCGTCCCTGGCCACCTGTTCCAGCCCCTCCTGGACGCTTTTGCGGATCGTCAGGCGCAAAGGTTGCCCGGGAGCGGCCTTGGGCAGCATCGCATAGGCGGCGTGGGCGGCGAGCGCCGGCAAGCTGCGCCGCAATTCCGAGACATCGTCGAGCGCGGCGCGTGCAGCCTCGCGCTCGCCGAGCAGGCCCGATGAAACCATGCGGGTCAGCACGCGGTCGCGGGCAGCGTGGGCAATCTTGAGGTTGCGGTCGGGCCGTCGCTTTTCCGGCAATTGCGGCAGCGCGACGAGGAGCGCGGCCTCCGAAACCGTCAGCCGTTTCGGCTCCTTGCCGAAATAGGCGAGCGAGGCGGCGCGCACGCCTTCGAGGTTGCCGCCATAGGGCGCCAGCGTCAGATAGCGTTCGAGGATCTCGCGCTTTGAGAGCCGCCGCTCGATCTGGATGGCGCGCAGCATCTGCTTGAGCTTGGAGCCAAGGCTGCGACTGTCGCGCGGCTCGATCACCCGGGCAAGCTGCATCGACAGCGTCGAGCCGCCGGAGACGATACGGCCGCTGGTGGCGAACTGGCCGGCGGCCCGGGCGAGCGCCAGCACGTCGACGCCGTCATGGTCCCAGAAGCGCTTGTCCTCATAGGTCACCAGCATGTCGACGAATTGCTTGTCGACCTGGTCGAGCCGGGTTTCGAGCCGCCAGTAACCGTCTGATGTGGCGAAGGCGCGCAGGAGCTGGCCGTCACGGTCGAGCACTTCGGTGGAGACTGCCAGTTTTTCGGGCAGCGGTGGCGGGAAGACGCGGTCGAGCTGCCAGAGGGTGAGGGCCAAGAGAGCGAGGAAGCCGGCGAGGGAGATGCTAGGAATGGCTGCTCGGCGCAGGAATCTTCTGGAGGGCAGTGCAATCGCCATCTTCATGGCCCCCACCGGCGCGTCATGGCGCCTTGACCTCCATCATACCGGTGGCGGTGCGGGCAGAATATTGCGGCCGGTACATGTCCTCCACCGTCGCTGCCGGATGGGCATAGGTGCCGGGCGTCACCGCGCGCACGACATAGGCCAGCGTGATGTTGCGGTCGCCGTCGCCGTCGTTCGGGTTGAAGGCCGCGACGAAACGGTCGTCGCGGAATTCCAGATGCGCGGCGTCGGTCTGTGCCAGCCACGAGAAGTTCGTCAACTGGGCGCTGGAGACCAGGCCCGGATTGTCGATCTCGAAACCGGCCGGCAATAGGTCGGTGATCAGCAGCCGCGAAGGCCAGGTGTTCTGCTCGTAGATCTTGAGCACGACGACATAGCGTTCGTTCTGCTTGGCCTCTGTGACATTGGCCTCGGTGCCGTCGAGCTTGTAGTAGGTGCGCCCGATGGTGAAGCCGCTGCCGCCGGCCGGCAGCGGCTGGATCGGCGAGGCGACGGTGGTGACGACCGCCTGCAACGGGTTGCCGCCGGTGTTGGCGACGGTCAGCGGGCTATCCGCCAGGTCGCTGCCGGCGAACTGGTTCGAATAGGCGCCGTTGTGCGGCGCGCCGTTGATGGTCAGCGCGATCGCGTCATTGCCTGCCTTCAGCGCGCGAGCCGCCAGCAGCATCCAGGACTCGTCCTGCGTGCTCGTCCAGCGGGCTTCGGCGCGCTCCTGGGTCACCAGCCTGATCAATTCCGGCACGATCGTCGGCACCGGCTTCGATTCGGCGGCAAGCGCCAGCATCGCCGCGCCGTCACGCAGCCGCGAGCCGTAGTCCGACCTGTAATAGTCGTACTCCGTGGTCGACTTGGCGAGCTGCAAAGCCGTCTGGAAGGTTGCCTCCGAACGCTGCGTATCGCCGTAGAGCGCCAGGCTTGCCGCCAGCTGGGCCACGGCCATCGGGCTGGTGAAGGCTTCGAGCTGGGTGTCGGCATAGTAGCGCAGGTCGCCGACCGAGGCCTTCTTGTTGCGGGCCAGCACATAGAGCGCGTAGGCGATCTCGCTGCCGCGATCCTGGACGTCCTGGTCGTAGCCGATTGAGTTCTGCAGATTGCTCAGCGCCTGGCTCATCGCCAGGGTCGGCACATCGTATTTCTGCTCGCGCGCCCTGGTCAGGAAGTCGGTGACATAGGCATCAAGCCACAGATCGCCGGAGCCCGGGCCCCACAGGCCGAAGCTGCCGGCCGAGGCCTGGTAGCTCAACACCTTGTAGATGGCGTCCTGGATGCGGCCATGCAGGTCCGGATCGCTGGCCATGCCGATGCCCGACGCCATCTCGTTGACATAGAGAAGCGGCATGGCACGGCTGGTGGTCTGCTCGGCGCAGCCATAGGGGTAGCGGTCGAGCGTCATCAGAAGCGAGGGCACGTCGAAGGCGGCCGCCTGCGAAACGCCAACGCTGACGGAAGCGCCGTCGAGCAGGCTTGCCGCGAGAAGCTCCTTGTCGACGCGCAGCGACCCGCCATTGCCCTTGAGATCGACGACCATGCGGGTGGTCACCGGCAATTGTGCCGGGCGCACCGGAACATGGAGCGTCTGCTCGACGGCGGTGCCGTCGGCATGGGCAAGCTTCACGGTGATCGAGGCGTTGCCCGCCGTCTGGGCGATCAATGGCACGGTCAGCGTCTGCCGCTTGCCCTTGGCGAGCGTCAGCTTTTCGGGGAGGGCGGCATTGCCGGTCGACAGATCACCTGTCGTGTCGATGGTCAGCTTATAGTCGCCGTCCGGGCCGTCGGTATCGGCGACGTCGAGCCGCATCACGGCGGCATCGCCGGGCGCCAGGAAGCGCGGCAGGCCGGCGGTGATCACGACGGGATCGCGCACGATGACGTCCGACTGGGCATGGCCGACCGCATCCTTGGTCCAGGCGACCGCCATGACGCGCACTGTGCCGTTGAACTGCGGGATGTCGAAGTCGATCCTCGCCTTGCCGTCC
The DNA here is from genome assembly GCF_002529485.1 of Mesorhizobium sanjuanii. Classification (NCBI taxonomy): domain Bacteria; kingdom Pseudomonadati; phylum Pseudomonadota; class Alphaproteobacteria; order Hyphomicrobiales; family Phyllobacteriaceae; genus Mesorhizobium; species Mesorhizobium sanjuanii. Next base: position 6,154 of record NZ_NWQG01000202.1, on the reverse strand, counting down.
GCGTCGAGCTCGACCGGGCCGGAGAAGAAGGCGACCAGCTTTTCGGTCGGCGGGCTGCCTTGCGCCTGCATGTTGGCGCCGTCGCCGCCGGTGCGCAGCTTGCCGGTGGTGCCCAGCGAGCCGTCGATCAGGCGGCCATAGAGGTCGCGCACTTCAAGCCCCAGCATGCGCTGGCCGAAGAACCAGGCCTCCGGATCCGGCGCCTTGTAGTTGGTGAGGTTGAGGATGCCGACATCGACGGCCGCAACCATGACATAGGCGTTGCTGCCCGGCTGCACGCCGGCCACGGAAACCGGGATCGACAGCTGCTGGCGCGGCATGGTCTTGTCCGGCGGCGCCAAGGCGACGGTGAGCTGCTTCGAGCCCGGATCGACCTTCAGCCATTTCACGCCGATGGCGCGCGCCGGCATGCGCGTCTCCTGCGCATCGCCCGGCCTGAACAGCGTCGCCGTGACATAGGCGCCGGCGCCCCAGTCGTCGCCGACCGGGATATCGATGGTGCTGCCGCCGGCCGGCACCGTGGCGGTGACGGTCTTCAACAGCTTGTCGGCGCCGATGGTGACCAGCAACTCGCCGGCAAAATGCGGCGATATCTTGAGCTTGGCCACTTCGCCTGCCGCATAATTGTCCTTGTCGAGGGCGATCTCGAGCCCGTCGGGCGTTTCGGTGGTGGTGGAGGAGACATACCAGCCAGCGTCGAACTCATAGCTGGTCGCCGGGCCTTCCGGATCCGACGTCTCGATCTCCAGGCGGTAGCGGCCCCAGTCTACCGGCAGTGACACCGTGGCCTCGCCGTCGGCGCTCAGGTCGACCTGGCCGTTGGCCACCGACTTGGTGAAGGTGACCGGCTCATAGTTCCAGGAATTGCTCGATCGGTACCATTGGTAATTGCGTTCGACCTTGACCAGCGACCATTGCGCGCCTTTCAGCACCTCGCGCTTGCCATCGGGATCGACGGCGATCAGGCTGAACTTCGCCATGCCGCCTTGCGGCACCTCGTCGCCGTCGAAATCCGGCCGGATGCCGATCATGTGGCCTTGCGGGCGGATGCCGATATTGAGCGAGCGCTCGACGGCGCGGCCGCCGGTCTCGCGCATCCTGACCGTGACCTTGGCGTCGACGAGCTTGGTGGTCGAGGGCAGCTGGTCGACGGAGACCGGGAAGGTCGCCTTGCCATCCTCGCCGACCACGGCCAGGCCGGTGAACGGCGTCACCGAGGGCTCGGCCGACTGCTCGTCGGCAAGGCCGAAGGAATAACCCTTGAAGCGATCCCAGTCGCGGGCGGTCGACAGCGTCAGCTCGCCTTCAAGGGCCAGGCCCGCGGCCGGCGCGCCATAGAGGAAACGGCCGTCGACGGTGACATTTGCGGTTTCGCCCTGAGCGATTTCCTGCTTGTCGGAGCTGAGGTCGAACTCGATGCGATCCGGCACGAAGTCCTCGACCAGGAACATCTGGCTGGCGACGGCCGGCTGCTTCGGGTCGGTGTGGATGGCCACGGTCCAGGTGCCACGCATGGCATTGGGTTCAAGCGGCAGGTCGACGGCATGGCCACCGGCCGATGCGCCATCGCTGACTATGCGGCGGTTCTCGACACCGTCGGGACGTGTGAAAATGAAGGTCAGCGGCAGATTCTCGACTGCCTTGGCGGCGCCATCGCGGGCAAGGGCGGCGACATGGACGTCCTCACCGGCGCGGTAGATGCCACGCTCGGTCCAGGCATAGACGTCGAGCGCGCCGGGCGCGGCGCGCCCGGTGACGCCGCGGTCGGACAGGTCGAAGCCGGCTCGGCCCATGTCAAGGAAGACGAAGTCGTTGTCGCCCTGCCTGGCCATGAGCACGGCCGGCACCATGCCGCCGTCGCCGCGCGTCAGGCCAGGGTTGAAGACAGCGCGACCCTCGGCGTCTGATGTTGCGGTGCCGAGGATTTCGTTGTTCCTGGCCAGCAGCGTCAGCTCGGCGCCGGCGATCGGCTTGGCGCTTCCAAGCGAACGGGCGAAGACGTTGAGCCCATCCTGGCCGGTGTAGGTCGACAGGCCGATGTCGGAAACGACGAACCACTGCGTGGCGCGCGAATCATAGTCGTCGCTCTTGTCGTCGATCGCTTGGGCGGTCAGCACATAGACGCCGGGCTTGCGCTGCGGCAGCGCCTCGTCGACCGGGAAGGACGTGGTGACTTCCTTGTTGAGGTCGTTGGCGATGTCCAACTGGCCTTCCCAGACCGGGGAGCCCATCTGGTCGGAAATGTTGGAGATGTCGTAGCCGTCGAGCTGGCGCAGGAACTGATAGCCGGACAGAAGCTGGGCCAGCGAGCGGTCGCCGATGCGGTAGAGCTTCATCTTGGCGGCGTTCATGTTGACAGTGACGACCGGAATGCCGCGGCGCGCGCCGGCCGGCAGCACGAAGCTGTCGCCGGTGAAGCGGGCGGACGGGGCGCGGTCCTGGACATAAATCGACAGCAACACAGGTGCTGCGATCGTCTCGCCGATGGCCGCCGGCAGGCCGGCGCGGAATGTCACTTCGTAGTGCTGGCCGTGCTCAAGCCCTTCGACGCAGATCTGCTTGTCCTTGGCCTCGACACCCTTGGGAGCGGCATTGTCGACAGTGACGAACTGCGCATAGTCGACGCCGGTCTTGACCAATTCCTCCGAGAACTGCGCGCAGATACGCGGTGCGCTGGTGTCGGCATCGACGGTGTGGTCGATGACGCGAAAGCCCTTGCGCGCCTTGAGGTCCTGATAGGCGGCGCGGACCCCCGGCGAACTGACCAGCGCGAGGCTCGCTTCGTAGGACAGCAGGGCCGGCCGGTAGAGATCGCGGCGGTCGAGCCCGTCGCCGAGCAATGCCAGCGCATCGGCCCGTGTCTTGGTGGTGCGCAGGAGCTTGTAGGCATTGAAGCCGGCGGAGGTAGCGTTTGCCGGCAAGGTCGAGGCCTCGGACGTGTTGGCGACCGGCTGTACGGCAAGCGTCTCGCGCGCCAGCTCAAGCCAGAGCTGGCCGTCGTCGGGCATCACCGAAACCGCCGCCTCGTATTTCTGCATGGCCGAGCGATGGTCGCCTGTCCGCACCGCCTGTTCGGCCGCCGCCCGCAATGCCGTCAGCCCTTCGGTCGGCTTGGTGTAGGCCGGACTGGTGAGCCCGTTGCGGTATTGCTGGGCCTGGTCGGCCATCCAGGCGGGAAAGAAGGCCAGTTCCGGCGGTGCGCCGATGTCGGGGTCGCCATCGACGTTGACGACCTTGCCGGCGACAGCGCCGTTGAAGGATTTCAGCTGGTTATAGTCGGATTTGAGGAAGCACCATTTGGCCTTGAGATTGTAGGTAAAGGCGCGGCAGGCGGGGTCGCCGAGGCATGTGGTCTTGCACTGGTCGAGGCTGACATTCTGGTCGGACCGGAGGTCGAAACCGAAATAGTCGGAATTGTCCGTCGTTGTGATTCGCCGCGCTTCAGCCGCTTGCGCGATGCTTGCCCCGACAATGACACTGGCCCAGGCGAAAAAGAGAAGGATAAGGATAGACAGACCACGAGCCGCGCGCATTGCCATAACACCCTCCAGACACTGCTTACATCCAGCATGTTCAGGCTTCACCGAAGCCTGTCAACACGGGACGCGGCAGGGTCCGCCTGCCAACGGTTTCCTTTCCGGCCGATGACCGGTAGTACCTCCATAGGACAGGGATCACGCTTTCTTGCGGCGACGCAGAAGGTGTGAATTCCAAGCCCTGCCTATTTCAGACAATTGGATTGTGGCTCCTTTACGAGCAATTCAGAACTTCATTCCAATTTTAGTTTTGCGAGTTAGGTTAGAGTGTAATGTTGGTGCGTAAAAGGCAGATGTCGGAGAGAGGAGCGTCACTGCGCGGGCTTTCGCGTACCCTGCTTTTCGCCCTGATATGTTCGGCCGCACTGCTTGCCGAAGGCCGAAATGCCACGGCTTTCGAGCTATTCGGCATCAAATTGTGGGGTTCTTCCAGCGACGAGGACGCCGATATTGTCGACCCGTTGCGCTATGCCGTCACCATCGATGCACCCGACGCCGACAAGGATCTCGTCAAGAAGCTCGAAAACGCCTCGACGCTGAAAAACGACGAAGAGCGCCCGGTTTCCGGTTCGCTCGGCCTACTGGCCAAGGCGCGCAGCGACCGCGAACAGCTTGTCGCCGCACTCTACGCGGACGCCCGCTACGAGGGCGTCGTCACCATCACCATTGAGGGAAAGCCGCTCGACGAACTGCCGCCCGACGCCGAATTCGGCGGAACGCAGCCGATCCCGGTGGTGATCGGCATTGCCACCGGGCCGAAGTTCACGCTGGGCAATATCCGGCTGAAGGGCGATGCGGCGGGATTGGCGAGCGCCGATTTCGGACTGATCGCCGGCGGCGATGCCGGATCCGGCGCCGTGCTCAAGGCCGAGGCGTCGATCGTGCGGGCGCTGAAGGCGGAGGGCAGGCCGCTGGCCAAGGTGACAGGCCAGGAGATCGTCGCCGACCACGCCACCTCGACGCTCGACGTGACGCTCACCGTGGCGGCCGGGCCAGTCGCCGGTTACGGTGACACCACCGTCGAAGGCACCGAGAAGGTCGATCGCGACTTCACCGAATACATGACTGGCCTGAAGCGCGGCCGCCAATACTCGCCCGATGAAATCGACGACGCGCGCGACCGGCTGCTCGGGCTGGAAGTGTTCAACAGCGTCACACTCAAGGAGGCCGACAGTCTCGATGCCGAAGGCAACATCCCGATCGGTGTCCAGGTCAGCGAGCGCAAGCCCCGCTATTTCGGTGTTGGCGGCACGTTCTCCAACACCGAGGGGCTGGGTCTGGAAGGCTATTGGGGTCACCGCAACCTGTTCGGCCGGGCCGAGAAGCTGCGCATCGATGGCGCCATCAGCGGCATTGGCAGCAACAGCCTGACCGAACTCAACTACAATGCCGGCATCATGTTCGAGAAACCGGGCGTGGTCGGGCCGGCGTCGAAATTCTTCGCCAGCGTCAAGACCGTGCTGGAGCACCCCGATGCCTATGATCATTTCTCGGTCAAGGGCAGCACCGGGCTGTCCTACGACATCGACAAGAAGCAGAGGGTCTCGGCGGAAGTGGCGCTCGACTATTCGAAGATCCATGACGCTTTCGGCAAGCACAAATACCTGATCGCCAGCATCCCGCTACAGTATGTCTATGACAACAGGGACAACCGGCTCAATCCGACCAGGGGATTCCGGGTGTTGGCCTATGCCGAGCCGAGCTACGACATTCTGAACGGTGCTGCTTTCCTCAAGCTTAAGGGCGAAGGATCGGCATACCAATCGCTCGATACGGCCTCGAAATTCGTGCTTGCCGAACGCGTCGCCATCGGATCGATCGTCGGCGCCGGCCTTCAGGATGTTCCGGCCGACCGGCGCTTCTATTCCGGCGGAGGCGGTTCGGTGCGCGGCTATGCTTATCAGGGCATCGGTCCGAAGGACATTGACGGACAGCCGATCGGCGGGCTTTCCTTGTTCGAGACCTCGGTCGAGATGCGCATCGCCATCACCGACACGATCGGCGTGGTGCCGTTCGTCGATGCCGGCACCGTCTCGACCAAATCATTCCCGGATTTCGCCGACATGAAGGTCGGCGCCGGCGTCGGCTTGCGCTATATCACACCGTTCGGTCCATTGCGCATCGACGCCGCCGTGCCGCTCAACCGTGATCGCGACGACCCGCATTTCGGCATCTATGCCGGCATCGGCCAGGCGTTCTGACGATGAAGATGTTCAAGCGCATCCTTCGCATTGCCCTTTACACGCTGCTCGTCGTGGTGGCGGCGGTCGTGGGTGCGCTCGTCGTGCTGACCAAGACCGAGCGCGGCCGCGCAAACCTTGCGGGCATGATCTCGACCATGGCGTCGAGCGACGATCGCAAGGTCACGGTCAGCGGCATCGACGGCATCTGGTCCGGGGCGCTGACCGTCGACCATGTCGTGCTGGAAGACCGCGAAGGCGCCTGGCTGGTGGCCCGCAAGCTGGCCGTCGACTGGTCGCCGCTAGCGCTTCTGTCGAAAAACTTCAGTGCCGACCGCATCGCCGCCGGGCGCATCGAACTGGCGCGATTGCCAGTGGCCGGCACGCAGCCGAGCCAGGGTGGTGCGACCACGCTGCCGGTTTCCGTCGACATCAAGC
>NZ_NWQG01000201.1:0-3245 GCF_002529485.1 Mesorhizobium sanjuanii | reverse complement strand
CCCCCGCCACGACGGCAAGCAAGGCACGGTCGAGGCAAAAATCAATTTCGCGCCCGCCGACAACAAGCTCGACCTCGATCTCAAGGCATCCGAGCCGGCCGGCGGCATCATCGCCAATCTGCTCAATCTGCCGGATGCTCCGCCGGTCGACATCGTCGTTTCGGGCACGGGGCCGATCGCCAACTGGAACGGCGTCGGCACCTTCGTCGTCAACGGCCAGATCGTCACCCAGCTCACCGGCCGGCATCAGCTCACCGACAGGGGCAGCCATGTCGAAGCCAAGGGTGACGGCGACTTCGCACGCTTCGTGCCGGAAAATCTGAAACCTCTGTTTGCCGGCAAGACCAGCTTCGACCTTGCCGGGACCGCCATGGTCGCGGGTGGCGTCGATGTCGAGCGCGCCAACGTTGACAGCGATGCCGTGCATGGCACTGCCGCCGGTATCATCGACCCCAACGGCGCCAGCGACCTTGCGGTGGAGGTCGCCGCCAAGGGGCCGCCCATAGTGCTCAGCCTCGGCAGCGCGGCGCAGCCGGTGACCGTGGCGCTCACCGGCGCCACCGCCCGCGCCTTCGGCGGCGGCAAGGCGCCGATCGTCGACATCGGCGCGTCTCTGGTCTCGGTGGTGGCGGGCGGCACGCGGCTGGATAATCTTACCGCCCAGCTTCATTCCGACGGCTTCGACGTCCAGGAGCGCAGCGGGCCGGTCAGCATCAAGCTCGTGGCCGACGGCCTCAACACCAATGTAGCGACGCTGGCGCCGCTGGTGACCGGCAAGGTCACAGCCGACCTCGCTGGTTCGGTCAGCAAGGACGAGATTTCCGTCGATCAGGGCACGCTGCGCAGCGATGCGCTCAATGCCTCGGTCACCGCCAAGGTGACGCTGGCCGACCTGGCGATGACGCTCAAGATGAATGCCGATGCCGTCTCGACGGCGCTGCCGCCGCAGATCCGCCCGGTTCTCGGCGAGCGCGTTACATTCTCCGCCACGGCAACCCGCGATCCGCAAGGCTCGTTCGCCGCCAATTCACTGCAATTCACTTCCGGCGCGCTCAGCGCCAGCGGCACCGCCAGCGCGACCGGCACCGACATCCAGGCCGACGTCAAGGGAACGCTCGGCGATGTCTCGGTGCTGTCGCCCATGGTCGGCGTGCCGGTCGGCGGGGCCGTCAATTTCGCGCTGACCGCGAGCGGCGCGCGCTCGGCGCCGGATTTCTCGGTGTCGGCCGACAGCGATAGCCTGACGGCTTCGGGCCGCACGGTGAAGACTGTCAAGCTGAGCGCGAAGGGCAAGGCCGACATTGCCAGCCCGGCGGCCGATGTCTCACTGACCGGGTCAGTCAACGATCAGTCGCTCGACCTCAAGGCGTCATTGGTGACGAGTGACGGCAAGCGGTCCATCAACGGGCTCAGCCTGGCGCTGGGCGACAACAAGGTCTCCGGAGACCTTGCGCTCGGCGACGGCCTGTTGCCGCTCGGCACGCTGACGCTCGATGCGCCCGATATCGGCCCGCTGGCGGCGCTTGCCGGGCAGACGGCGACTGGCGACGTGCAGGGCAGCATCCGCTTCTCCGATGATGGTGATGCGCCAACGGTCGCGATCGACATGAAGAGCGCCTCGATTTCGCGCGGCGACCTGGCGGCGAAGACCATCGCCGTCAACGCGCTGGTCGCCAACTATCTCAAGGGCCCGGCGATCTCTGGTACGATCAAGGCCGATACGGTCACCTCGGGAACAACCGTCATAAGCGGTATCGGCGTCGACCTGAAGCGCGACGGCGAGTGGACCAATTTCACCGGCGGCGCCACCATATCAGGCATTCCGGCCACGGCCGCCGGGCGGGTGAAGATCGCGGACGGCACGACCAGCGTCGAGATCGCCTCGGGCGAAGCGACCATTCGTGGCATTAAGGCGGCGATCACGCAGCCATCGACCTTGACCATCGCCAATGGTGCGGCCAGCATCGAAAAGTTGGCTCTCGATGTCGGCGGCGGATCGGTGACCGTGTCCGGCACTGCTGGCCAGACGCTCGACCTTGCGGCCACCTTCTCCGCACTGTCGGCTGCCCTTGCCAATGATTTTTCGCCCGGCCTCGATGCTGTCGGCACGCTTAGCGGAACGGCGCAAGTGACGGGACTGTCGGCTAGCCCCGACATTCGTTTCAACGCGCAGCTCGGCGGAGCGGAAACCAGCCAGACCCGCCAGGCGGGGCTCGGCCCGCTCAGCCTCGATGCCGCGGGCAGTTTCTCATCCGCCGCCGGCGTCGCCATCGACCACGCGACGCTTGCCGGCAAAGAGATTTCAGGCAAGGCGGCCGGTACGATCAATCCGAATGGCATCAGTGATTTCTCGCTCGACCTTGCCTCGACCGGTCCGAGCCTGCCGCTGGCCCTCGGCAGCGCCGAGAGCCCGATCAAGCTCGAGCTGCAAGCGCTGTCGGTGAAGGCAGCGGGGCAAGGCACGCAGCCGAAGCTCGATATTTCCGCTGTCCTGCCTTCGGTGGCGACGAATTTTACCAAAGTCGAGGGCATCACGCTTGCGCTGCACTCGGATGCCTTTGACGTGAAGGGCCGGACCGGGCCGATTTCCGGCACGGTGACGGCAGACAAGATCGGCCTAGACAATCCGACCATTGCGCCGCTGATCGCCGGCAAGGTCACGGCCAAGGTCGCCGGCAGCCTTGCCAAAGACACCATCGTCATCGACAGCGGCTCGGTGGTCGGCGACGCGCTGAACAGTGCCTTCAACGGGAAGGTCTCCCTGGCCGACGGCGCCATCGACCTTAACCTCAAGGCAGATGCGGCTTCCGCGGCGCTGCCAACGGCAGCGCGTGGCGTGCTTGCCGAGCGCACCGATATCAGTGCCGTGCTGAAGCGCGACACCAATGGCAAAGTCACCGCCAATCCGGTCAGGCTCGCCTCCGGCGCGCTTACCGCCGACGGGCAAGCCAGCCTTGCCGACAACAAGCTTACCGCCGACATCAAGGGCGCGCTGGCCGACATCTCGCTTCTGTCCAAGGATGCCAAGGGCGCCATCGCTTTTGCGCTGAACGCGCAGGGGCCTAGCACCGCGCCCGACCTGTCGCTGACGGTGAGCAGCGACAGGCTTTCGGTGGCCGAACGCGAGATTACCGGGCTGAAGCTCACCGCCACCGGCAAGGCCGATGCCGCCAATCCGGCGGCCAATGTGCAGCTGACGGGCAATGTCGCCGGCCAGGCCCTGCAAGGCAGCGCCGTGCTGGCGA
>NZ_NWQG01000200.1:0-28002 GCF_002529485.1 Mesorhizobium sanjuanii | reverse complement strand
GTTGGATGGAGCATGGTCGTCTCGACCGACAGCACCATGTTTTTCTCCAGGGGCTGTTCGGCATAGGTGCCTTCATAGGTCACCGGATGGTTGGTCATCAGGAATGGCGCCTCATGCGTGATCAGCCCCATGCCATGGGCGAAGAAATCGGTGTAGGACGCGACCCTGGATTTCTTCAACACGCCCTCCGCGTGAGAAATCATGTCGCCGCCCGGCGTGCCCGCCTTGACCTTGGAGAAGGCCGCTTGCTGCACCGTCTCGACCTCGGCCAGCAGATCCTCGAGTTCGGCGTCCGGCTCGCCCAGAATGCCCATGCGGCAAAGGTCGCCGATATAGCCGTGGTAGTTGCCGCCGGAATCGATCGACAGCACCTCGCCCTTCTTCCACGCCTGCTGCGAGGCGGCGCGATTGTGGCTGGAACCAAGCGTCAAAAGACAATATTCGAAATGCGCGCCGCGATTGGTCTCCTCGCGCCTGAGCTGTTCTATGATCTCGGTCTTGGTCGTGCCTTCGCGCGCTCTTTGGATGGTCGCCAGCATGGAATCGGTGATCAGTTCCGAGGCGATGCGCAGCTTCTCCAGTTCGGCATCCGTCTTGATGGCGCGCATGCGCTCCAGCATGTCGGTCGCATCGATCAGCTTGGCGTCCGGCAGCGCCTTGCGGATCAGCATATACGCGTCCGAGGGCAGAAAAGCCGGCTCAATGCCGATGCGGGCATCGCCCTTGCCGATCTTCTTCAGGTGCTCGACGGCGAGATTGGCGGCGTCAAGCGTGCCCCAGCAAGCGGTATGCAGTGTCGGCGTCCAGAACGGATGGTTCTGGTGCTCGCCGCCTTCCATGCGGTTGCCGATATAGGCGGCATGGTCCGGCCCGCCCTTCTCGTAGACGACCACGGGCAGATAACGGCTATGGCCGATCGCATCCATGGCGGCGAAGAAGATGAACTTGTAGCCGCCAAGCAGGTACTGCGTATTGTGCTTGGAGGTGGCGAGCAGCACATCGATGCCGGCCTCCTCCATCAACCGGTCGACCCTGGCATGGTCGAACGGAATGGCGCTGACGGCACTCTTGCCCGGGGCGATGTTCATTTCTCTCTCCCTGAATTCCTTGTCGGCCGGTCGCATCGCCGGCTGTTTGGTCTGGCTGTCGATCAAATCTGCACTATCTTGCCCAGTCTGGTCCAGCCAGAAATAGGCCGAACGGCTACGTTAGCACGCTTTGTCGCCCCCACATCGTGGCATCGACATGATCTGGTCCTACCAGATCATGTCGAATAGAGTCGCTTCGCTATAACTGGTCCAGCGAACAGAATTTTCAAAGCCACATGAAGATGCGCCAAATCCGTCTCTGGCGAAACCCCGGACAAGGCCCATAATCGCTGTTGCAGGATGCTGGCGGGATCGCGAATATCCGAGGGTATTGGCGCGCCGGGTCGCGGAGAGGACGGAGTTCGATCATGTCAGATTTCAGGATTTCCAGACGCACCATGCTTGCCGGTTCGGCAATGCTTCTAGCCTCCACCGCCATGCCTGGTATCGGCTGGGCGCAGACGCCGAAAAAGGGCGGCCGGCTGGTGGTTGCCGCCGATTCCGAGCCGCGCAATCTCAATCCGGCGATCGTCGCCTCCAACGGCGTCTTCTTCATTTCGAGCAAGATCGTGGAGACGCTGGCCGAAGCCTCCTTCGACGGCAAGGACGGGCTGGAGCCGCGCCTTGCGCTGAGTTGGGAAGGAGCTGCCGACGGCCTGTCGGCGACATTCAAATTGCGCGAAGGCGTCAAATGGCATGACGGCAAGCCGTTCACTTCGGCCGATGTCGCCTTCTCGGCGCTGCAGATCTGGAAGCCGCTGCAAAATCTCGGCCGCACCGTGTTCAAGGATCTGGACGCCGTCGAAACACCGGACGAACTGACCGCCATTTTCAAGTTCGCCAAGCCGACGCCATTCCAGCTGATCCGCAATGCCTTGCCGGCGTTGAGCAGCGTCGTGCCGAAGCACATCTATGAGACGGGCAAGATCGAGGACAACCCGGCCAACAACGCGCCGGTCGGCACCGGTCCATTCAAGTTCGCCGAATACAAGGCCGGCCAGTACTACCGGCTGCAGAAGAACACCGACTACTGGGGCAAGGATGAGCCTTATCTCGACGAGATCATCTACCAGGTGCTGCCCGACCGCACCTCGGCCGCCAGCGCCCTGGAAGCCGAGGAGATCCACCTCGCCGCCTTCTCCGCCGTGCCGCTGGCCGACCTCGAGCGCATCTCCAAGGTGCCGGGCCTGAAGGTGATCACCAAGGGCTATGAGGGGCTGACCTATCAGCTTGTCGTCGAGATCAACCATCGTCGCAAGGAACTGGCCGACCTCAAGGTGCGCCAGGCGATCGCGCACGCCATCGACAAGGATTTCGTCGTCAAGACGATCTTCCTCGGCTATGCCGCCACCGCCACTGGTCCGGTGCCGAAGAACGATCCGCAGTTCTACACCGCCGACGTGCCGACCTACGCTTTCGACGTCGCCAAGGCCAATGCCCTGCTCGACGAGGCCGGCTACATCAGAGGCGACGACGGCAAGCGCTTTTCGCTGAAACTTTTGCCGGCTCCCTATTTCAACGAGACCAGGCAGTTCGGCGACTATCTGCGCCAGGCGCTCGCCGCCATCGGCATCGACGCCGAACTGGTCAACAACGACTCGCCCGCGCATATCAAGGCCGTCTACACCGACCATGCCTTCGACCTTGCCGTCGGCCCGCCGGTGTTCCGTGGCGACCCGGCGATCTCGACCACAATTCTGGTGCAGAGCGGCATTCCGGACGGCGTGCCTTTCTCCAACCAGGGCGGCTACAAGAACGACGATCTCGACGCCCTCATCGCCAAGGCCTCCGAAACGCTCGACACATCGGCCCGCACCGAACTCTACAAGGAGTTCCAAAGACAAGTCGCCGCCGACCTGCCGCTCATCAACGTCGCCGAATGGAGTTTCATCAGCGTCGCCCGCGACACTGTCCAGAACATCGCCAACAATCCGCGCTGGGCGGTGTCGAACTGGGCGGACACCTATTTGGCGAGCTGACCTCCAGACTTGCAGATCGATTGTCCGGGTGCTCAGGTTCGATAATGAGAGTTCCTTCGCGCCCCCCTCTGTCCTGCCGGACATCTCCCCCACGAGGGGAGAGATCGGCTTTCATCCGGCTTTTCGCCAATCTCCAACGTTGCAGGACTGAGCGAGGTGCCAAAGCTGCCAATCTCCCCCCTCGTGGGGGAGATGTCCGGCAGGACAGAGGGGGGCGCCGTAGAACGCGACCTCAAGTGACCGCCAGCGGTGTCCCTTCCTCATGAACCGCGCCCTCATCCTCCTTCGCCGCCGTCTCGTCGGCAGCGTCTTCGTGCTGCTGGTCGTCATCATCGGCACCTTCCTTTTGCTGGAACTTGCCCCCGGCGACGCGGTTGACGCCTATATCGTCTCGACCGGGGGCGATGCCGGCATGATCGAGCTGCTACGCCACCGCTGGGGCCTGGACCAATCGGAACTGACGCGGCTGGCCCACTATCTCTGGGCGCTGCTGCATCTCGACCTCGGCCAGTCGGTTACTTTTTCCAGGCCGATCCGCGACGTCATCCTCGAGCGCTTGCCGACAACGCTTATCCTGATGGGCAGCGCCACCGCGCTCTCCTTCGGTCTCGGCTCGGCGCTTGGTATCTACGCCGGCGCCAGGCCCGGCAGCTTTCGCGATCGTTTCCTCTCGGTCGGCTCCCTGGCGCTCTATGCCATCCCCGGTTTTTGGTTCGGCCTGGTGCTGATCGTCATCTTCGCCGTCGACCTGCGCTGGCTGCCGATCGGCGGCATCGAGAGCATCGCCTCGACCAAGACCGGCCTTGACCGGGCCGCCGATATAGCCAGCCATCTCGTCCTGCCGGTTTCAGCGCTCGGCTTCATCTATCTGGCGCTCTATTTGCGCATGATGCGCGCCGGCATGGCCGAGGCCTGGCGGCAGGATTTTGTCCTCGCCGCCCGTGCCAGGGGCATTTCCCGCCGCCGCATCGTGCTCACCCATGTCGCCCGCAACGCACTGCTGCCGCTGGTCACCATGCTCGGCCTGCAATCTGCGCAGATGCTGGGCGGCAGCGTCGTCATCGAAAGCGTCTTTGCCGTGCCCGGCCTCGGCCGGCTGGCGCAGGAAGCGGTGGCCGCGCGGGATACACCATTGCTGCTCGGGATTATTCTCACCAGCGCTGTGCTCGTCATCCTCATCAATCTTCTCGTCGACATCGCCTACGCCTTGCTTGATCCGCGCGTCGGCGCCAGCGAGGCCGGCGCGTGAGCCCGCTTCGCCGCTTTCTTCGTATGCCGGAAGCACTCGCCGGCACGGTCATTCTGGCGGCGCTGTTCGCCATGGCGCTCGCCGCACCCTTGATCTTTCCCGGCGATCCGCAAGCCATTGCCGGGCCGGCGCTGCTGCCGCCTTTCCAGGACTGGTCGCTGCCGCTCGGCACCGACCGGCTCGGTCGCGACGTGCTGGCCGAGTTGTTTCACGGCGCCCGCACGTCGCTGGCTGTCGGACTGGCGGCGGCGGCCGCCGCTCTTGCCGTCGGCGCGATAGTCGGCACGCTGGCAGGCTTTGCCGGCGGCCTCATCGACGACGTGCTGATGCGCATCACCGATGCCTTCCAGACCGTGCCGAGCTTCCTCCTGGCGCTGGCCTTCGTCAGCGTCGTCGGGCCTTCGCTCGGCGTCGTCGTCGTGGCGATCGCGCTTGGCGCCTGGACCGGTCCAGCGCGCGTGGCGCGAGCCGAAGTGCTGTCGATCCGCGAGCGCGATTTCGTCGCCGGCGCCCGCGTCATCGGCATGCACCCGCTGGCGATCGCCTTTCGCGAAATTCTGCCCAACGCTCTACCGCCGGTGGCGGCATTGTCCTCGGTGATCGTCGCTGCTGCGATCCTTACCGAAGCCGCTCTGTCCTTCCTCGGTCTTGGCGACCCCAATCGCGTCACCTGGGGCGGCATGATCGCCGAAGGCCGCGCCGTTTTGCGCACAGCGCCCTTCCTGTCGATCATTCCGGGCATCGCGCTCGTGCTGACCGTGCTTGGCGTCTATCTCGTCGGCGAAGGCGTGGTCGAGACGACGGCGGTGCGGAGGAGCCTGTCGTGACGGCGCTGCTCGCGGTCCGCGATCTGACAGTGACCCACCGCCGCGACGGCGACGAGGTGGCGGCGCTGAAAGACATCAGCCTGGATATTGCCGTCGGCGAGCGGCTGGCCGTCATCGGCGAGAGTGGGTCTGGCAAGAGCACGCTGGCGCTGGCGATTGCCGGGCTGTTGCCGGCTTCCGCCAGGATCGATGGTCGTATCGACTGGTCTTTGCCATCGCCGCCATCTTGGGGTGTGAAGGAACGCCAACCTAAGTTTGTTCCCCTCGGTGGCCGCGACATCGGCTTCGTCTTCCAGGACCCGTCGGCCAGCCTCGATCCGGTGATGCCGGTCGGCAAGCAGATCGCCGAAGTTGCCCACACCCACCTCGGCCTGAATTGGCCGCAAGCCTATGCCAAGGCAAAGACCCTGCTCGAACGCGTCCGCTTGCCCGATCCGGACGGCGCCTTGCGCGCCTTTCCGCACCAGCTTTCCGGCGGCCAGAAACAGCGTATTGCGATCGCCGCCGCGATAGCCGCCGGCCCGAAACTGCTCATCGCCGACGAGGCGACCAGCGCGCTGGACACCATCGTGCAGGCCGAGATCGTTACATTGATCCGGCAACTCGTGGCCGAGGACGGCATGACGCTGCTGTTCATCAGCCACGACATCGCGCTGGCCGCCGCGCTGGCCGAGCGCATCGCCGTATTCCGGCATGGCGGACTGGTCGAGATCGGTGCGGCCAGGCAAATCGTCAGCGGCCCGCGCCACGCATACACACGCTCACTGCTCGACGCCCATCTCGGCCTCGACGCAATACCGCTTTCGCGGCAGGCCGGAACTTCGGCATGAGCAGTCCGTTGCTGAGCGTTTCCGGCCTCACCAAACGATACCGCCGCCGCGGCGAGACCATCGCCGCCGTCGAGGATGTCTCCTTCCACATCGAACCCGGAGAAACGCTAGCGCTGGCCGGACCATCGGGCAGCGGCAAGTCCACGGTCGCACGGCTGGTGCTCAGACTGGTCCAACCCGACGCCGGCGATATCCAGTTCGAGGGCGAGGATTTTCTCACCCTCGGTGGCGCCGCCTTGCGCAGCCGGCGCGCGCACCTGCAAATGGTATTCCAGGATCCGCTCGCCGCTTTCAACCCCCGTGCCACCGTGGCGCGTGTGCTCGACGATCCCTTGCGCATCCATGGCATTGCGTCCCGGCCGGAGCGCCCGCGCCGCATCGCCGCCCTGTTGGAGCGCGTTGGCCTTAGCCCTGATCTTGCGCCGCGAGCCATCCACGAAATCTCCGGCGGCCAGCGCCAGCGTGTCGCGATTGCCCGCGCCATCGCCACGAAACCGTCGCTGATCGTGCTCGACGAGGCCGTGTCGGCGCTCGACGTGTCAGTACGCGGACAGATCCTCAGGCTGCTGCTCGATCTGCAGCGTGAGGAACGGATCGCCTATCTCTTCATTTCGCATGATCTCGGCGTGGTCCGTGCCATCGCTCATCGCCTCGTCATCCTTGACGCCGGCACGATCGCCGAGAGCGGCGATGCCCGCACGGTAATTGACGCGCCGCAATCGGCCATCGGCAAGGCGCTGGTGGTGGCGGCGCCAAAACTCGACCGAACCGGACCATGATCAGCGTGGCAAGTAGGTGGCGGCGGCGGCCTTCGCCGGTTTCGGCCCCAATGATGCGCCGGCAATCGGCGAGACGTCCCTGACCGTCAGCCCGGATGGCGGCCGCATGTATCCGGCCGACGTCGAACGCAGCGCCGACCGCATCGCCTTCAAGGTGAAACGCTGCCCGCTAAAGGACGCCTGGATCGAGGCCGGCGTTGGCCAAGACAAGCTCGCCACGCTTTGCCGCATCGCCGGCGCCTTCGACCGCGGCCTGTTCGAGGCGACCGGCATACGCTTCGACAACGTCACCTGGACGGGATCACGGCTCTGGCTGCTGCCACATCGCCCTGACGAACAGGGATGCCGGCTAATGCATGTCGCCGTCAATAACCCAGCGCGCAACCGTCCTTGCGGGGATCGGACGCGCCGGTGAGCGTGCCCTTGTCCCAATCGATCAGCACCAATTGGCCGCCGCCATGCGGCTCGGCGGCGATCGACACATGGTGGCCTCGTTCGCGCAGGCCGGCGAGAGTGCGAGCCGGGATGCCACGCTCGGCCTCCACAGCGTCCTGTTTATAAAACACCCTCTGCGCATCCAGCGCCTCCTGAGGATCCATGCCGAAATCGATCATGTTGATTGCGACTCGACAACTGCCTGCACCGCCGCCGCGCAAACCGCCGCGTCCATTGCGTTGCCGCCCGACCGCAGCATGTCGACAGCCGCCAGCGTCGCCAGCGGGTGCGATGTGGCGGCCATGGCTTGCGTCGCGCGAACCGGCGACCGTCCGGGGAATTGAAAATCACGCATGCAGGATCAATAGCCTCCAATGAAGCAGATTTGGACCAGCGCTAAACTAAGTCGCTCGGACGGAAGTACCAGACCTTCCTTGCTCGCCCTACCCGGCGCATCAGAGTGTGCCAAAGCACAGGAGCATTCGTTCCCCTCAAGATCCCGTGCCGAGCACGCCGTGCTCGGCCGATACCATGGCGAAAAGATCATCATCCGTGTGGCTCGGAAACAGCTCCGGCTGGCTGCGTTTGCCATTGCGCCTTCGCCCCAGGCGCGGGACGGCGTCGAGCAGGCTTTTCGTATAGGGATGCCGCGGATCGGCGACGATCTCGCCGGTCGGGCCGAACTCGACGACCCTGCCGCGATGCATGACGGCGATCCTCTCGCTGATATGGGCGACGACGGCGATGTCGTGCGAAATGAATAGATAGGAAAGCCCTTCGCTCTCCTGGATGTCGACGAGAAGATCGAGGATCTGCGCCTGTATCGTGACATCGAGTGCCGACACCGGCTCGTCGGCCACCACTACGGCCGGCCTTGGCGCGAGTGCCCGGGCGATGGCGATGCGCTGGCGCTGACCGCCTGAGAATTCGTGCGGATAGCGGTCAAGCTGGTCCGGCCTCAGGCCGACTTGGTCGAACAATTGGGCGACACGCGCACGAATGGCCTGCCAGTCGTCGACGCCTTGCGCGTAAAGCGCCTCGCCGATCTGCCGCGCCACCGTCAGCCGCGGATTGAGCGAGGAATAGGGATCTTGGAAGATCATCTGGCAGGGGCGGAAATGCCGGCGCCGCTGCCTGGGCGAAACGTCGGTGATATCGGAGCCCATGACGGAGATGCGGCCGGAACTCGGGCGATCGAGGCCGACGGCGATCCGCCCGAGCGTCGTCTTGCCCGAGCCGCTTTCGCCAACGACGCCAAGCGTTTCACCGCGCGACAGCGTCAGCGACACGCCGTTTACCGCATTGACCAGCCGTCCGCCCGAGGTGAATACGCGCCGGATCGTGTCCAGAACCATGACCGGAGCATCGTTCATACAGCGCCGGCCTTTTCTGTGAGGCGAGGCGGGCGGGACCCGCGTTTGGTCATGACCCGGTCGAGCGTCAGATGCGAGGCGAGAAGTCCCTTGGTATAGGGATGTTGCGGCGCCGAAAGCACGGCCTCGACATTGCCCGTCTCGACGATCCGGCCCGCCCGCATCACGGCGACACGATCGGCGGTTTCCGCGACCACGCCGATATCGTGGGTGATGAGCAGGATGCCTGAGCCGAGCCGGTTCTTGAGGTCCACCAAGAGATCGAGCACCTGCGCCTGCACGGTGACATCCAGGGCTGTCGTTGGCTCATCGGCGATCAGCACGCCGGGATCGAGCGTCAGTGCCGCCGCGATCATGACCCGCTGGCGCATGCCGCCGGATAGCTGGTGTGGATACTGCCGCATCACCCGGTCCGGTTCAGGAATGCCGACATCGGTGAGCGTGGCAAGCGCCCGGACCGCCGCTTCGCCCCGCGAGATGCGGCGATGGCGGACGAGCCCCTCGGTCATCTGACGGGCGATGGTCAGCACTGGATTGAGCGACGTCATTGGCTCCTGAAAGATCATGCCGACACGCGCGCCGCGCACGTCTTCCATGGCGCGGCGACCGAGCGCGAGCACGTCCACGCCGTCAATAAGGATGTCGCCAGTGGCGGTCGCCGTCTCCGGCAAAAGCCGCATCATTGCCAGCGACGTCATGCTCTTGCCGCTGCCGGATTCCCCGACCAGCGCCAGGATCTCGCCGCGCGCCAACTCTAAGCTGACATCGTCCACTGCCAGGAACGGTCCGTCCTTCGTCTCGAAGCGGACGCTGAGATTCTCAACCGAAAGAAAGGCCGTCACGACGTCCTCTTGCGGCGCGGATCGGCCAGGTCGCGCAGGCTGTCTCCAATCAAGTTGAACGACAGCACGGTGAGGCAGATCGCCAGGCCGGGAAAGATCAGGATCCATGGTGCCTTGGTGATGTAGTTGCGGCCTGAAGCCAGGATGGCGCCCCATTCCGGCGACGGCGGCTGCACGCCAAGTCCGAGGAAAGACAGCCCGGCAGCCGACAGGATCGCCGAGGAAAAGCCGAGCGTCGCCATGACGATCAGGCTTTGGCCGATATTCGGCATCACATGCACCCGCACCAGCCGCCCGGAGTTGATGCCGGCAAGTCTTGCGGCCTCGATATAGGGCTTGGCCCGCTCCGCCGCCGCCAACCCATAGGCGACGCGGGCATAGAACGGAACCAGGCTGATGGCGATGGCAATCGTGGCGTTGACGATGCCCGGACCGAGAAAGGCGACAAGCGCCAGGGCGATTAGCGTATCGGGAAAGGAATAGAGCACGTCGATGACGCGCAGCAGCACCGCCTCGATCAGCCTGCCGGCGAAAGCGGCGACAAGACCGACGAGGCCGCCGACAGCAAGGCCGCTCACCACGGCGCAAAAGCCGATGCCGAGCGACAGGCGCGCGCCGGTGAGCACGCGGCTGAAGAGATCGCGGCCGAACTCGTCGGTGCCGAACAGGAACTTTGCGCTTGGTCCGGCAAGGCGCGGGCCAACCGCCATCCGCGTCGGGTCGAAGGGGGCGATCCAGGAGGAAAGCAGCGCCGCAGCAAGTACGATAGCCGCAAGGCCAAGCCCCAGCGCGACGTTCCAGGGAACACGCCAGCCCCGCCGCTTTCTCTTCGCCTCCAGAACGACGCTCACCTCTGCCTCATTCTGGGATCGAGGATGCCGTAAAGGATGTCGAGGCTCATCGAGACGACGACCACCGATGTGGCGAAGATCACGATGAAGCCCTGGATCATCGGATAGTCGCGCTGCAGCATGGCCTGCACGGCGAGGCGGCCGATGCCGTTCCACGAAAAGACGTTCTCGACGATGACCTGCCCGCCCATCAGATAGGCGAAAACCAGGCCGACGACGGTGACGATGCTGATCAGCGCCGGCCGCAGCGCATGCACGATCAACACCTGATGTTCGCGCAGGCCACGGGCACGGGCGGTGCGGATGTAGTCCTCGGCAAGTATCTCGACCAGCGCCGAGCGCGTCATGCGGGCGACCAGCGCGCAATAGGTGAGACCCAGCGTGAACGCCGGCAGGATGAGATTGCGAAAATCCGTTCCAGCGACCGGCAGCCATCGCAGATGCAGCGAAAAGACCTGGATCAGCACCAGGCCAAGCCAGAAGCCGGGGATCGACACGCCGAGCACGGCGACGATCATCACGGCGGCGTCAGCGGCCGTGCCGCGATTGACGGCGGCGATGAAGCCGAGCGGAATGCCAAGAAGAAGGGCTATGCCGAGGCCTGCGACCGCCAGCATGAAGGTATTCGGCAGGCGTTCGAGAAGCAGGCGGGCGACTGGCTCGTTGCCGCGAATGGTCGTGCCAAGATCGCCCGAGAGCGCGTTGAGCGCATAGCGGCCGACCTGCATCCACACCGGCAGGTCGAGGCCGAGACGCGAGCGCATCTCGTCCATGGCCTCAGGCGTCGCGGTGACGGACTGCGCCATCATCGCCGTCACCGGATCTCCCGGCACCACATGCACGAGCACGCCCGACAACAGGATCACGGCCAGCACCGTGGCGAAGGCGGCCGTCAATCGTTTCGCGATCAGCCTGATCATGTCGTGGCGATATCCACCCTTCGTCGCTATAGCCTTCCGCCGCCCTTGACCGGGCGGCGGAAAGGCCTGGGAATCGTCACTCTGCGACTTTGACGTCGTTGAACAGGAGCGACACCATATAGCCCATCTTGAAACCGTCAATCTTGGCGCTGGACGCCATCAGCCAGCCCCAGCCGGGCGACAGCAGCGGGATCGCATAGGCGTTCTCCATGAGATATTTCTCGATGTCGTGGATCTTGGCTGCGCGCGCATCGCCGGAGAGCTGACGCTGTTGTTCCAGCATCGCGTCAAGGTCGGCATTGAGGCCCATATTGACGAAGCCGGGCTGCTTCCACAGGAAGTAGAGATAGTCAGGATCGACACCCGACATGCCCATCGTCCATACGGCCGGCTCGCCGTCGGTCTTCTCGTTCACGCCCTTCATGTAGTCGAAGAAGGCGGCGACCTCGCGGGTCTCGATCTCGGCATCGACGCCGATTACGGCGAGATCTTGCTGCATGATCTGGTGCATCTGGTCCCAGCCCGGCAGCTTGTGCACGAGAAGCTTGACCTTCAACGGGTGATCGGGTCCGTAGCCGGCCTTGACCATCAACGCCTTTGCCGCGTCCGGGTCGTATTTGACGCCCCAACTCGCGCACAAGGCCTCATCGGTGGCGAAGAGGTTGGGGGCGACCGGGCAATTGCCGGTTCCGACCAGTCCCTCGAAGGCGATGTTGGCATAGGCGTCACGGTTCATCGCCATGCCGATGGCCTTGCGGATGTCGGGATTGTCGAGCGGCTTGATCTTCCAGGTGAAGGCGGCCACCATCTGCTGGCCGGAAAGGTCGGCCGCATAGACCTTGAAGCCGGCATCGGACTTCAGGTCTCCGGCTTCCTCGAGCGACGGCTCGGCCATGTCGACTTCGCCCGACCGCAACGCCGCCATACGGGCGACAGCCTCAGGGATCACCTTCAGCGTCAGTTTGTCGATATAGGGCTTGCCCGGATTCTGGATCAGCGGATTGACGTTCCTGTAGTCGCCATTGGCTTCGAGCTGGATACTGTCATTGCGTGTCCAACTCACGAACTTGAACGGTCCGGTGCCGATCGGCTTGAACTCGGCGCCAGACACGGAAGATGGGCAGATCAGACTGGACTGAATGTTGGTCAGGAACGAGGTGAACGGGCCATAGGGCTCCGAGAGCTTGACGGTGACCACATTGCCGTCGACCGACGTGCCGCTGACCGGTCCCCACGCCGAGGCATTGGGATTGACGGTGGCCGGATCCACGGCCCGGTCGACGTTGAACTTGACGGCGGCCGCATCGAAATTGCTGCCGTCGTGGCACTTCACCCCGTCGCGAATGGTGAAGGCATAGGTCTTGCCGTCATCCGAGACCGTCCATTTGTCGGCGAGGCCGGGATGCACCGATCCGTCCTTGTCCATCGTCAGAAGCGTATCGAAGATCAAATTGGTGATCTGCAGCGACTGCGTGGTGCCGGTCTTTTGCGGATCGAGGCTGTCGGCGTCGACCGACCGCGCCACCGTGAGGTTCGCGGCCGCCGCCGGCAGCGCAGCGATGGCAGTCGCCGCTACGAGGACGGCCGCCAGCGGTCGCCGGATCGCTGGTCTTGAAAGCATGGTTCGCAACATCATGTTCGCACTCATCATGGTTCCCCTTTTCTTGTTTAGTCGATGCATATGCCGGGACGCTTACCGGCCCATGGCTGCGCCTGCTCCAACTGGCCCGCAAGCCGCAACAGCAGCGCCTCGCCTGCCGGCGCCGTCGCCAGCTGTATGCCGATCGGCAGCCCCGCCTCGTTCCAATGGAGCGGCAGGGAGGCGGCGGGCGAGCCGTTGACGTTGAAGACGTGGGTGTAGGGCATCCAGGACAGATAGAACTCGTAATGGCCGCGCATGTCGGCGGAAACTGGAAAGGCGCCATGCGGCAAGGGCGGCTGTGCCAGCGTCGGCGACAGGAAGACGTCGTAATCGGAAAACACCGACGTTACCGCTTCGGCCACCTTGTGCAAACCGGCTATGGCCATGTTGAGGTCCACGGCCGAAATGCGGTTTCCCGCCTCGATCATCTCCCACAGCATCGCCGGGAAATCCGCTTGCGTCAGCTTGCGACCGAGCACGCTTTCCTCGGCCCGCATGTCGGCGGCGTATTCGGCGAGAATGAAGGTCTCGAAGGCCTCCCACCCGTTAGCGGGCAGCACGACGTCTCGTTCTTCGCAGACGTGGCCGAGGCTTTCGAGCAGCTTGACCGTCTCGGCGACCGCCTTCTTGCAATCGGAGTGAGTGGGCGCCCCATAAGGCGCCTTGGTCGAGACCGCTATTCTGAGCCGCCCTGGATCGCGGCCGACCTCCGCCGCGAAGTTGGCGCCGGGCGGGTTGTTGAAGAACTGGCCGGGATGGATCCCCGCCGTGGCGTCGAGCAAGGCGGCGCTGTCGCGCACCGAACGGGTAAGGGCATGCTCAACCAGCATCCCCTGCCATGTATCGCCGGCCGGCGCGACCGGATTGCGGCCGCGCGTCGGCTTCAGCCCGAAACAGGCGCAACAGGAAGCCGGCACGCGGATCGAACCGCCGCCGTCATTGCCATGCCCCATGGGGACCATGCGGGACGCGACAGCGGCTGCCGTGCCGCCGCTCGACGTTCCCGCCGTATGGCCCGGGTTCCACGGGTTCGACGTGACGCCATGCGCGGTCGAGCGGGTCGTCCAGTCCATGGCGAGTTCGGGAACGGCGGTCTTGGCGAAGATGACCAGGCCGGCCTGCTTGAAGCGACGGACGAGTTCGCTGTCGCGCGCGGCCTTGTAGCCAAGGCGTGGCGGCCAGCCCGATCCGGTCGGCTGCCCGCCATAATGGGCGGTAAGATCCTTGAGCATGAAAGGGACGCCGGTGAACGGTCCCTCGGGCAGGCCGGCCTCAATGCGCCGCAAGGCCTCGTCGGCGAACGTCGCGACCACCGCATTTAGAGGACCATTGACGGCATTTACAGCATCGAGCGCGGTTTCGAGAAGCTCGCGTGGTGTGACGGCACCGTCGGCCACCAAGGCAGCCAGCCCGGTTGCGTCTAAGTTCGAATATTCATTCAATTTCACGGGGCATGGTTCCATTGCAGCCTAGATGCAAAAAACCTAGCCGGCGTCCGGTCTGCCGGCATGATGCCGAAGGGTGGGATTGAAGAAAAAGTTCAACTCACCCGAAAGGGTGATATAGGGTATCGAGAAACCCTAGACAAGGCGCCATGAAGTCGGACCTGCGCTCACCCGCCCGCCCCTTTCTCGCCAACCGGCGCATCATCCCGCCGCGCATTCCGCTCGATGTCGTCGGCCGCCCGCGCCTGAACAGGATCGCCGGTCTTCTCACCCGCTACCGGCTGACACTGGTCCATGCGCCGGCCGGTTCGGGCAAGACCACGCTTCTGTCGCAATGGTACAGCGCGTTGAAGAACGAGGGTACCACGACCGCGTGGTATTCAGTTAGCGATGACGAGAGGGATCCGCTCGGCCTTGCCGACTATCTGACGCTGGTGATGAGCGGAGCGGCCAAGGGGCAGAGCGCGCGCGGCCTTCCCATGAACAGGGACGAAGCAGTGGCGCGGCTTCTGAGCCTTGTCGAGGAGGCGACGGCGCAAGGGCCGGTCGTCCTGTTCATCGACGACTATCACCTTGCCGATGAGAATGATGCATCCACCACCATCATCGCGCTGCTGGACGCCGAGTTTCCGCAGTTCGGCATCGTGCTGGCCAGCCGCACCCGGCCCTCGCTGGCGCTCGGCCGCTACCGCGCGCATGGCGAGATGATCGAGATCAGCGTCGACCAGCTTCAGTTCAGCGCCGACGAAACCGTCGACTTCTTCCGCGCCGCGCGTGGCGTCGAACTCTCGCCGGACGAAAGCCGCATCATGCGTCAGCATACGGAGGGCTGGGCAGCGGGCCTGAGGCTGGCTTCGCTCGTACTGGGCCGCGACGGCGACCGCAACATGATGGCATCGGCGCCGCCCGGAAGCCATCGCGCCTTTGCCGACTATTTCCTGGAAGAGGTCCTTTCCGGATTGCCCGAACACATCATCGATTTCCTGGTTGAAACCTGCATCCTCGAGACGCTCAGCGGCGAATTGTGCGACATGCTGACCGGGCGCACGGATTCGGCTGGCATTCTCGAACATCTCGAGGAAGCGCAGCTCTTCATCGTCGCATTGCCGGGACAGCAGCGCTGGTACAGATATCACCATCTGTTCCAGGAATTCCTCTACACGCGGCTGCTCGCCAAGGGCGATGCGCGGATCGACGAACTGCACCGCAAGGCCGCGCACTGGTTCATCGGCTCGGGCAGCCCGGTCGAGGCGGTTCGGCATGCTTTCCTCGCCCACCAGTCGAAATGGGCGGCCGAACTGATCGAGCGTTACTGCGTCTATGACTATCTCAGCCATGGACGCTTCGAGCTGTATTTTCGCTGGATGCAGCAATTGCCGCGTGAGGCACGCGAAGCGCGGCCGCTGCTGATGTTCCTGCTCGTCTGGCGCCACATCAATGGCCGCCGTTTTCCTCAGGCCGAGCAGACGCTCGCCACCATCGAGATCAGCGCGGCTAATCCCGACGGCGAATGCGCGGCGATCCTGCGCGAAACCGGCCTCGATCTTAGCGGCCGCCTGCATCTGATGCGGGCGCTGATCGGTGCCTATGGCGGCGATCTTGCCGCTTGCCGGTCGCATATCGACGCCATCGGCGAACGCGAACTCGACCATCTCGCCTTCGGACAAGTCGATCTCGATTCGATCCACAGCTATCTTGCCTTTCATGAAGGCGCACTGGAGGCTGCCGAACGGCTGACATGGAAGGCCAGCAGCGTCTATGACGATATCGCCTGCCATTGGGGCGGCATCCACTCGCGCTGCATCGCGGCAATGGCCTACATGGCGCGCGGACTGCCGGGCGAAGCCGAGTCGGTGCTCGTCGATGCGCTCGCCAATGGAGAGAGCTTTTTTTCCGAACAGTCCTACATGGTCGCCCTGCCCTCGGCGCTGCTTGGCATGATCGCCTATGAGAAGGGCGATTTCGAGCGCGCCGAAAAACTCTGGATGCGGGCGATGCCGCCGGAAAAGACCGTCGATGTCTTCGGCCTTTGCGAGCGGGTCCTGATCGCGACCATTGGCCTGTCGCGTCTCTACGACGCCACCGGCCGGGTCGAGGCCGCAGACGCCCTGTTCGTGCGCGCCAGCCGTCGTGCCTATGAGGCGGAGGATTTCAGGCTGGAGTTCCAGCTGGCGCTGGAGCGCGCCGACCGGGCCTTCCGCCAGGGACGCAGCGCCGACGGCATCCGCGAGATGGAGCGGTTCGGCACGCAGCTCGACGAGGCGCGCGCCCGCTTTCCCGCCTCGATATGGCAGATATGGGAAAGCCATCTGATCGTTGAAGCACGAGCATTAGCCGCGCGCGGTCAGACAGCCGAGGCGGGTGCGCGGCTCGCCGAAGGCAGCGCCCAGGCCCGTGCCCAGAACCGGCACGCTTGCGCCATCCTCATCGAGCTGTTGCAGGTCAAGTTCCAGGAACAGTCCGGGATTTCGCCTGCCGAGGACCATCGCGCGGCGCTGGCCGCCCAGGCAAGAAGGGCGGGATTGCAGCAAAGCCTGGCTGATCTCGTCTATTGGCAGCCGGCTGTTTCCGATTGCGCCGGCCAGAAAGGGACCGCCTCGGCTGCGGCCCGCGCCGAGCGCCAGCAATCTGAACCTCTCCTGCTGACGCCCAGAGAACACGACGTGCTCGAACTGATGCGGCAAGGCCTGTCGAACCGCGAGATCGGCACGAGGCTCGATATCAATCTCAACACCGTGAAATCCCACGCCAAGAACATTTTCGAGAAGCTGCAGGTTAAGAACCGCACCCAGGCGGTGCTGAAAATTCTGGCCTGATTGTTGTTTTGCGATCGCCGCCCTCAACGCGCCGCCCAGACCAGGCCGCGACGAAATATCGTCTGCATCTGCGGCACCGCGAACTCCTTGGCGGCATGCCCGAGCGACGAGTAGAAAACCCTTCCCTTGCCATGCCGGCGCTTCCAGACCACCGGCATGACAACGCCGTCTATCCAGGATGCGTGCTCACCGGAGAAAGTGGTGGTCGCCAGCACTTCATTCGACGGATCCACATGCATGTAATACTGCTCGGAGCGATACGAAAAATCGTCGATGCCGTGCATGATGGGATCGTCGCGTCTGGCGATCTCGACCTTGTAGTCGATGATGTTGCCGGGATGGGCGACCCACTGGCCGCCGCACATGAATTGATAGTCGGTGGCTTCACGAAACGCATCGCACATGCCGCCGTGATAACCGCCAAGACCGACACCGCTCTCGACTGCCTTCGTCAGGTTAAGCTCTTCGTTCTTCGCCAGCTTGGACATCGTGTAGATCGGCACGATCAGGTTCAGATCGGCGATCGCGGGGTCGGCGAAAACCTCGGTCGTGGTTTCGACGCGAACCTCGAACCCTTCCTCTTCAAGCATCGCCTTGACGGCGCGCGCGCCTTGTTCCGGCTCGTGTCCATCCCAGCCGCCCCATACGATCAGCGCTTGCCGCATCTTCCGCTCCTTCAATTGGCTATGTCGTTTACCTCGAAAATTGCCGGCACGGTCAGCGGAATCTGAACAGATCGATGGTGTAATCCGGATAGGCGTCCAGCCCGTCGAAAAGTCCGGCAAGGTCGGTAGTGTCCGCCAATATTCCAGACAAGACCAGCGCCGTCGCCACGCCGGCGCCAAGCCCGCCGGCGATATCGTGTTCGACACTGTCTCCGACACACACCACCGTGCCGCGATCGGGATCGCCCGCCAGCGCCAGCGCGGCGGTGAAAATCGGAAGATAGGGCTTGCCGATGCGGGTAACGCTGCCGCCGAGACTTTCGTAGAGATCGGCAAGCCGACCGGCGCCGAAACGCGGCCCTACGGCCGTCAGCATGATCTTGTCGGGATTGGTGCAGAAGCATGGCACCCGCCGCGCCGCTGCCGGCGCGAGAAGTCGGCGATAGTGATCGAGGTCGTAACGGTCGCCCTCGCTGGCGGAAATCAGCACCAGTTCGGCATCGTCGCCACTCCTGGCCAGTTTGAACGGCAGGCCCTCGATCGCCGAGCGGTCGTCGTCGCGGCTGATCAGCAGGCATTTCGTGCCCGGGCGCAGGCTTCCATGTGCCACCATGTCATGGAAGGACCGCCACGCCACCTCGCCGGAAGAGACGAAGTGGTCCCAACTCCCCGCTTCGAAGCCGAGCTTCAGCAGGCGATGCTCGTTGGGCTCGGCCCGCTTGCCGGAGTTGGAGATAAGCACGACGGTCTTGCCCGCGCGTTTCAGCGCCGACAGAGCCTCCACCGCACCCGGATAGGGGCTGGTGCCGTCATGCAGCACACCGAACTGGTCGAGCAGGAAAACGTCGTACAGCGCAGCCAGCGCTCCGATCCCGTCGAGATGTTCAGTCGTTTTCACAGCAGCCCCGCTGTGCCTGCGCCCATCAGCGCCAGCCGCGCCGTGCCGGCCGCAGCCTCGTCGGAAAGCGCGGGCAGGAAGGGGGCGCCGAGCTTGCGTTGCCGGATCGCGGTCCAGGCGGGATTTGCCGCACCGCCGCCGACGGTTCTGACCGATGTCAGTCGAGGCGCGCCGAGCTCCGCAAGCCTGCTGTAGCCAAGCGCCTCGATCGCAGCGATACCTTCCAGCATTGCTTTCAGAAAATCGGCGTCGTCCGCCGGCCGCGGCACAAGCCGTGGCGGCAGCGCCGGATCGGCGATCGGAAAGCGTTCGCCTGTGGCGGGCAGCGGATAGTAATCGAGGCCGGTCTCGGTCGTGGGGTCGATCGCCGCGCTGAGTTCGATGATGCGCGCGAGCGAAAAGTGCTGGGCCAGCACCTTGCCGCCGGAATTCGACGCGCCGCCCGCCAGATACGCATCGCCGAGCCGATGGCTGTAGATGCCGAACCGCGGCGCCGAGATCGGCCGGTCGGACAGGATCTTGATGGTCAACGAGGATCCCAGCGCGGTGACGCCGTCGCCGACTGCCGCCGCACCCGTCGCCAGGAACGAGGCGCAGCCATCCGTAGTGCCGGCGACAACAACCACTTCGCGCGGCAGACCGAACATCTCGACGGCACTCGCGGCGATCGTGCCGATGACATCGCCCGGCCTGATGACGCGAGGCAGCAATTCCATGCGCATGCCGGTCGCCACGATCCAGTCCGGCCACCGGCGGGTCTCGACGTCGTAGCCGGTTTTGAGCGCATTGTTTTCGTCGCTGATATCGAAGCGGCCGGAGAATTGTCCGGCGATCCAGTCGGCCTGGTGCAACACAGTGGCGATGCCGGGCAGGTGCTGGAAAGACAGCCCCTTGGCAAGGCCGGATGTCGCCCCAAGTGCTGCGCTCGTCTGCGGTGCCGCGCGGACGACCGCGGCGAGGATGGCGTCGTCGGCGACCTTGTCGTTGTACATCAGCGGTTCGGCCAGCGGCTGCCCCGCGCTGTCGACCGGCAGCAGCGAGCCCGACGTGCCGTCGACGGCGATCGAGCGAACGGCAGAGCGATCGATAGATTTGAGCAGTTCCGCCAGCGTCGCCGCGACCGCCTCCCACCACACGCCTGGGTCGCGGCCGTTCGGCCCAAATCGTTCGAGCGAGACAGCGGAATGCGCGGCAATGGAGAAATCCGGCCGCATGGCAACGGCGCGCGCGCCCGATGTGCCGATGTCGATGCCGATGGCAAGCGCTTCTTGCCTGGCGATGATCTTGCCCGAACCGGTTTCCAAGTCTTGCTGCGCTGACTTTTCTTGCCGCGCTGACCTCTGGTTCGGGATCATGATCTAACTGCCGGCGGCATTGAGTTTCTGGCGATATTGCTCGGCGTCCCAGTTGATCAGTTCGTCGTTCTCGGCATCGGTAAGGTAGTTCAGCCTCGCCGTGGCGTCGACCCGCGCCGTCACGTCGGCCAGACAGCGCTGCATGGCGTCGGCGCCGGCGCTGGCGTCGCCGCGCATCAGCACCCCAAGGCCGGGAAACAGAATCGCCGCAGGCGCCGTGCCCAGCCGCGCGATGATACCGGCCACATCCTCGCCGGACCTTGCCACGATGGACCCTACGCCGAGAAATATGACGTGGTCCGGATAAAGGCTGCCGCCCGATGCCATGCGGCGGCTCTCCGGATCGATCGCTACGGCATGTGCCTCGATGTCGGCCGGCAATCTGTAACCACTGTTTCCGGCGAGCGCCGTCAATGCCGCAATATCCGGTTCCGTCACGTCGCGCGGCGACCGTGCCAGAAGCTGCGTGACGCGGCGCAGCAGCGCCTCGGCCTCAGTGACCGTCTCGGCCGCGACGACCAGCCCGTGATTGCCAAGGATCAGCACATCGACGCCTGGCCGAAGGCGCTCGGCAATGCCCTGGGCCAGCGGCAGGCCCGGCCGGCGATAGGGGACATAGACCCATTCAAGGCCGTCGAGACGCCTGGCAGCCTCAGCCTCGCCATCGGCCTGCACGGCGAGCGAAATGGTGTCGACGCAGTGGACATGCAGAACGACACGCTGCGGCATCAACGCATGCACCGTTGTCTCGATCGAGGGGCGCAACCCGCGCGCGTTGCGGGCCTCGATGGCGAAACCCTGCGGCCGGTCGGCGGCCGGGTCGCGCTGTCGGACGGCACTGAGCAGCGGAGGGATCGCCACCGGCACCATGATGTCCTCGGCCAGCGCATCCCTCAGCCAGGTGCCGGACGCCTTGATCCACAGCGTGTCGCCAGCCTTCAGCGAGGTGTTACCGCCGGCGGCCTGGGTCAAATGCGGATCACGCCCGATGCCGGCCGAAAGCGTCCGCAAAGCGGCCAGTTCCCGTGCATCCGCCAGCGCATCAGCTTGCGTCGCCATCGCGCATTTCCTCCAACAGTCCGGCTACGTGTCCCGCAGCTTGCCTGTCCCGTCGCCGGAACAATTATTGGTGCTGGTATCGCAGATGCGAGTGAGTTACGTCAATAGTGATCCAACATCATCAAATCGACTTGCAATCTGATCAATGTTGAGTAAGTTGCATCAAAGCCGCCACAGAACGGCATTCAGGAGGAAACGGTTGAGCGACTCCGGCCGCCAGCGTCAGATCGTCGAGCTCTTGCGGGATCGGCCTTTCGCCTCGGTGCGCGAGCTGCAGGAGCGGCTCGGCGTGTCGGCAGCGACGGTCAGGCGCGATATCGACAGGATCGACGAGGCCGGCGAAGCGCGGAAGGTCTATGGCGGCATCTCGGCGCTCGACGGCGCGTCGCATGCGGGTGTCGCCTATGCCCGGCCCTATGACGAGAACCGCGATCTCGCGGTCGAAGCCAAGCGGCAGATCGCCGCTGTCGCCGCAACCATGGTGCGCGACGGCGACGCGGTCATCGTGCATGGCGGCTCGACCTGCTTTCACCTCGGCGTCAAGCTCGCCGACCGCAACATCCGGCTCTACACCAACTCGATGCCGCTCGCGGCCTATTTGAGCGACCACGGCCATTGCGGCCTGACGGTTGCCGGCGGCGAGTTGCACCGCGAGCCAGGCATCATCCATTCGCTCACCCAGGCCGTGCCCTTCTATGCGTCGAAGTTCTTTCTTGGCGCGCAAGGCCTTGGCCAGGAAGGCGTGCTGGAATCGCATCCGCTGCTGGTCCGCTCGATCGTCGACCTCAGTCTCTGCGCCGACCAGATCGTGGTGCTGGCCGACAGCCGCAAGCTGTCGATCCACGCGCGCAACGTGGCGCTGCCGCTGACGCGCATCGGCACGCTGGTCACCGATGACGGCCTGGCCGACGCCGACGCCCGTATGCTGGAGGACGCCGGCGTGACGGTCCGGATCGCCTCAACCTCGGGGGCCATCCAGTGAAGATGGCTGTGCTCGACTTCGGCAAGACCAATTCGAAGCTGTTCGTCTTCGCTCAGGACGGACGCATCCTCGACGAACGCCGGACCCGGCCGAACTGGATGCGCAAGGGCGGCTTCAGCGTGCTCGACGAGCCGTCGCTTCACGGTTGGGCGGTCCGCACCGTCAGCGATGCGATCGATGACCACGGTGTGGAGGGTTTGATGGTGTCGGGCCATGGCTGCACCTTTGCCCTGGTCGACGATATCTGCCTGACGCACCCGATCCTCGACTACGAGCAGGAGCCGCCCGCCGAAATCGCCGCCGGGATCGATCGCCGCATTCCGGATTTTGCCGAGACCTTCTCGCCGAAATTGCCGCTCGGCTTCAACTATGGCCGCCACATGCTGTGGCTGCAGGCGGTGGAACCCGGCGCCTTCACCGCCGCGAAATCGATCTTGGGCTATCCGCAATACTGGAGCTGGCGTTTCGGCGGCCGGGCGGTCTCGGAAGTGTCCTATCTCGGCTGTCACTCACATTTGTGGGCGCCGCGCAAAGGCGACTTCTCCTCGCTGGTCGACGCCGAGGGTTGGCGTAGCCGGATGCCCGCCTTCGCGCGTGCCGGCGCCGTCATCGGCGAGCAGCGCCTCGGCGGCGCGGCGCGGCCGATTGCCATCCACAATGGCGTCCACGACTCGAATGCCGCGCTCCATGCCTACCGCAGGCAGCAGCTTGGCCCGGTCACTGTGGTCTCGACCGGCACCTGGGTCGTCGTGCTCAATCCGGACTGCCCGCTCGATGTGCTCGATCGCGACCGCGACATGCTCGTCAATGTCGACGTCGATGGCGGCCCGGTGCCGACCATCCGCTTCATGGGGGGTCGCGAATTCGCTGTCATCAGCGGCGACTGGCAAGGCGCGATCGACCTCTCCTCGGTTCAGCAGGTGATCGACGCCGGCATCATGGCCCTGCCGAGCTTCGCCCCGGGCGGGCCGATGCCTCACCACTCCGGCGAACTCATCGGGCGCATGCCCGACGCTGGGGAACGCGCGGCCGTCGCGCTGCTCTATGTGGCGCTGATGATCGACCTCTGCCTCGACCTGATCCATTCGAACAACACCGTGATCGTCGATGGGGGGCTGAACAGTGGCGGACTGCTCGCCTCCCTGCTGGCTGAGCTGCGTCCCGGCCAGGCCTTCATGCAAGGGGCGACGCTGGAAGGCAGCGCCACCGGGGCGGCGGCTCTCGCTTTTGAGAGTGTCGGACGCGAATTTGCCGCCGAGGCGCCGGAGCCTGTTCGCGCCTCCAGCTTCGCCGGTCTCGTCGGCTACCGCGATCGCTGGCGCGGCCTCGCCACTGACCGAGGTGTCGCCGGCGCAGCAGCGGGAGGCGCACGATGACCGCCGCCGTCCGCACCGAGACGTCGCGCCAGCCGGTGCTTGAGATGCGGCACATCTCGAAGACCTTTGGCGCCATCCGCGCCCTGCAGGATGTTTCGCTCACCGTCCACGCCGGCGAGCTGCATGCGCTGATGGGCGAGAACGGCGCCGGCAAGTCGACGCTGATGAAAGTCCTGTCCGGCGCCTACCGGCCCGACTCCGGCGGCGAGATCCTGATCGACGGCGCGCCGGTCGTGACCGGCAACCCGATCAAGGCTCGCGCCCAGGGCATTGCGGTGATCTATCAGGAACTGTCGCTGGCGCCCAATCTGACGGTGGCGCAGAACATCTTCCTCGGCAACGAGCCCCGGCGTCTCGGCGTCGTCGACCGCGACCAGTGCAACCGGCGCGCCAAGGAAATCATCACGCGGCTTGGCGTCTCCTTCTCGGCGCGCGCCCTTGTCTCCAGCCTGTCGCTCGGCGAGCGCCAGCTGGTCGAGATCGCCCGCGCGCTGTCGACCAATGCGCGCATTATCGTCATGGACGAGCCGACCACGTCGCTGACCTCGCGCGAGACCGACCGGCTGTTCGAGGTGATCGCGACACTGAAGTCGCAAGGCATCGCCATCATCTATATCAGCCACCGCATGGAAGAAGTCTACCAACTCGCCGACCGCGTCAGCGTGCTGCGCGACAGCGGCTATGTCGGCACGCTCGAGCGCGCCGATTTGAATGCTTCGCGCCTCGTCTCGATGATGGTCGGCCGCGACCTGTCCGCCTTCTACAAGAAGGATCACCGGCCACCGGACGCAAAGCGCGCGGTGGCGCTTTCGGTGCGCGGCATGTCGGACGGCAAGCTCCTGAAGGACTGCTCGTTCGACCTGCACAAGGGCGAGGTGCTGGCGCTGGCCGGCCTCGTCGGCTCCGGTCGCACCGAGCTTGCCCGGCTGATCTTCGGCGCCGACCGGCACACATCAGGCACGCTGGAACTCGACGGCAAACCTGTGGCCATCGGCTCGCCGCGTGAGGCGCTTGACGCCGGCATCGCCTATCTCACCGAGGACCGCAAGGAGCTCGGCCTGTTCCTCGACATGTCGATCTCCGACAACATCAGCATGGGCGTGCTCGCGAGGGACGCGCGGGCCGCAGGCTTCCGCGACTTCGCGGCGGCCGAAAAGCGTGCCGCCAAATCCGTATCCGACCTCTCCATCCGTACCAGTTCGGTTGCGGCCAATGCCGGTTCGCTGTCGGGCGGCAACCAGCAGAAAGTGCTGCTTGCCCGCCTGCTGGAGACCGAACCGCGCGTCCTCATCCTCGATGAGCCGACCCGTGGCGTGGATGTCGGAGCGAAATCGGAAATCTATCGGCTGATCGACAATCTCGCCAACAGGGGCATCGCCATCCTGATGATCTCCAGCGAACTGCCGGAGGTGATCGGCGTCGCCGACCGCGTGCTGGTGATGCGCGACGGCGCGATATCGGGCGAGGTGACGGCATCCGAAGGCGAGCCGCTCAGCCAGGAAAAGATCATGGAACTTGCAACGGGAGCAGCCAAGGGATGACCGACAGGGCGACCGGAACAATCAGTGCAGGCGACAAGGCCGTTGCCAGGAACCGGCGGTTGCGCACCGCTTTCGCCGCGCTGGGCATGTTGCCGGTGCTGGTCCTGCTGGCCGCCGGCTTCCAGTTCATCAATCCGCGTTTCCTGACCGAGACCAACCTTCTCATCGTCACGCAGCAGTCGTCGATCAACATCGTGCTCGCGGCCGGCATGACCTTCGTCATCCTGACCGGCGGCATCGACCTGTCCGTCGGCTCGATCCTGGCCGCCTCCGCCATGGTGGCGGTCATCGTATCGCTGGTGCCGGACTGGGGTATGCTCGGCGTGCCGGCGGCCATCCTGGTCGGCCTCGGCTTCGGCCTCATCAACGGGTTGCTGGTCGCCTACATCAAGCTGCCGCCCTTCATCGTCACGCTGGGATCGCTGACCGCCGTGCGCGGCGTCGCCCGCCTGCTCGGCCAGGATACGACGGTGTTCAATTCGGACCTGCCGTTCGATTTCATCGGCAACGGTTCGCTGTTCGGCATTCCCTGGCTGGTCGTCATCGCGCTCGCGGTCGTCGTGCTGTCCTGGCTGGTGCTCAAGCGCACCGTGCTCGGCACCTGGATCTACGCCGTCGGCGGCAATGCAGAGGCCGCCCGCCTCACCGGCATCAAGGTGCCGCTGGTGCTGCTCTTCGTCTATGGCGTTTCCGGCCTGCTGGCCGGGCTTGGCGGCGCCATGTCGGCGGCCAGGCTCTATGCCGCCAACGGGCTGCAGCTTGGGCAGTCCTATGAGCTCGACGCCATCGCCGCGGTCATTCTCGGCGGCACCAGCTTCGTCGGCGGCGTCGGCTCGATCTGGGGCACATTGATCGGCGGCCTGATCATCGCGGTGCTCTCGAACGGGCTCATCTTGGCCGGCGTTTCCGACATCTGGCAGTACATCATCAAGGGATTGGTCATCATCGTGGCGGTCGCCCTCGACCGCTACAGGCTCCAGGCAGGAGCAAGAACGTGATTGACCTTAGTCGCCGGCGTCAACGACCCGGTTTCATGTGGAACGCACCGTGAGAGGCGCGGGGCATCAGGAGGAAAGCAATGAAGACCATCGCTAAACTGCTCTGCGGCGCCGCATTCGCGGCTGTCGCCATCGCGCCGGCATCGGCCAAGGACCTGAACAAGGTCGGCATCTCCGTCGGCCTGCTCGGCAACCCCTTCTTCGTCGCCACCATCAAGGGCATCGAAGACGCCGCCAAGAAGATCAACCCGAATGTCGAGGTGACGTCGGTATCGGCCGACTACGACCTCAACAAGCAGGTCTCGCAGGTCGATTCCTTCATCGCCGCCGGCGTCGACGTGATCATGCTCAATGCCGTCGACGCCAAGGCGATCGCGCCGGCGGTGAAGAAGGCGCAGGCAGCCGGCATCGTGGTTGCCGCCTTCGACGTTTCGGCGCCAGGCGCCGACGTCACCGTGATGACCAACAACGTCAAGGCCGGCGAAGAGGCCTGCCAGTATCTGGTCGACCACACTGGCGGCAAGGGCGACTACGTCATCCTGAACGGCCCGGCGTCGTCGTCGATTCTTGAGCGGGTGCAGGGCTGCAAGAACGTGCTTGCCAAGCATCCCGACATCAAGATCCTGTCCGACGACCAGAACGCCGAAGGCTCGCGTGATGGCGGCCTGAAAGTGTTCCAGTCGCTGCTCACCCGTTTCGACAAGATCGATGCGGTCTTTGCCATCAACGATCCGACGGCGATCGGCGCCCAGCTTGCGGCCAAGCAGCTCAACCGCTCCGAGTTCATTTTCACCGCGGTCGACGGCGCACCCGACATCGAGAAGGAGCTCTCTTCCGGCACCTCGATGATCAAGGCATCTGCCTCTCAGGATCCCTATGTGATGGCCGGCCAGTCGCTGACGATGGCAGCTGAACTGCTTGCCGGCAAAAAGCCGGCCGAGCCCACCGTCCTGCTCGACCCGAAGCTGATCACGGCCGAGAATCTCAAGGACTACAAGGGCTGGACCGCGGCCCGCTAACCTCCCACGCCTGGTGCGGCCGGAATGACCGGCCGCACCTTCTTTAGCATCGGATTTGCAAAACCGGTTCCCGCTTTGGGTCCGATGCTCCCGCGCAACCGGAGACGATCATGTCGCGCATTGGCATCCATTCCTTCGTCTGGTCGGCGAGCTCGGCGCAGGGCGATCTTGAACGCACGCTGGCCAACACCAGGGAGGCCGGCTTCGACCTGATCGAATTTTCCTATCTCGACCCTGCCAATGTCGATATCGGCAGGCTGGCCAAGCGCATCGCCGAGCTCGATCTCGGCGTGGCGATCAGCATCGGGCTGCCGGCCGATGGCGACATTTCCAGCGCCGACAAGACGATTGCCGCGCACGGCGTCGAAATCCTGCAACGTACGATCGCGCTGACCCGCGATCTCGGCGGCAGCAAGGTCGCCGGCATCCTCTCTGCCAGCCACGGATTGCAGAGCGAGGCGCCGACGCGCGACCAATGGAACCGCAGCGCCTCGACGCTTGCAAAGGTGGCGGAGACGGCCAAGGCCGCCGGCGTCACGCTCAACCTCGAGATCGTCAACCGCTTCGAAAGCAATCTGCTCAACACCGCGGCCCAAGGGCTCGCCTTCATCGAGGACACCGGCTCCGACAACATCTTCCTGCATCTCGACACGTTCCACATGAACATCGAGGAGGCCGACGTCGGATTGGCCATCCGCCATGCGGCAAAGAAGATCGGCTACGTCCACATCGGCGAGAGCCATCGCGGTTTCCTCGGCACCGGCAACATCGACTTTGCCGCGATCTTCGATGCGCTCACCGCGATCGGCTATCATGACGACCTCAGCTTCGAATCCTTCTCGTCCGAGATCGTCGACGAGAACCTGTCGAAGAAGACTGCGATCTGGCGCAATCTGTGGGCCGACAATATGGAGCTGGCCCGCCATGCGCGCCGCTTCATCGCAATCGGACTGGAGACGGCACGGCTCAAGGCCGAGCTTGTCTCGTCAGGCCACCGGCCATAGGCCTATGGGCGCATGGGCGACATTCAAAC
>NZ_NWQG01000199.1:0-28538 GCF_002529485.1 Mesorhizobium sanjuanii | reverse complement strand
CGGTTGGCCTCATCGAGCGCCTGCCATAATTCACCATTCTTCACCGGCTTCTTGTCGGCGGTCTTCCAGCCATTCTTCTTCCAGCCATGGATCCACTTGGAAATACCGTCCATGACGTATTTGCTGTCGGTGTGAAGATCGACCTCGCATGGTTCCTTCAGCGCATTCAGCGCCGAAATGGCCGCGAGCAGTTCCATGCGGTTGTTGGTGGTTTCGGCCTCGCCGCCCGACAATTCTTTCGTCTTGCCGTTGAAGCGCAGGACCGCTCCCCAGCCGCCTGGTCCCGGATTGCCCGAACAGGCACCATCGGTGAAGATTTCAACGTGCTTGGTCATGACAGTCCGTATTCGGAAGGAGCGCGGATCGCCCGGTGGAAGCGCATTCGCCTGATATATTCGGTCGGATCGCGTTTCATGACCAGCCCGCCATCGGGAACGGTCAGCCAGTCGTAGAGCCGGGTCAACATGAAGCGTAGCGCCGAGCCGCGCGCCAGCATCGGCAGCGCGGCTTTCTCCCCGCCACTCAAAGGCCGAACGCCTTGGTAACCGGCAAGCAGTGCGGTGCCCTTGGTCAGGTTGAAGGAGAAATCCTTCTCGAAGCACCAGGCGTTGAGGCAGGTGGCGACATCATAGGCATAGAGATCGTTGCAGGCGAAGTAGAAGTCGATCAGGCCGGACAGCCTTTCGCCGAGAAAAAAGACGTTATCGGGAAAAAGATCGGCATGGATGATGCCTTCCGGCAGGCCCATCGGCCAGTTGCTCTCGAAATCGGCGAAGTCGGCGTCGACCTCGGCCGCCAGTCCCGGCTCGACCTCGTCAGCGCGGGCGTGGGAGGCGTTCCACAGTTTGCGCCAGCCATCGATGGCAAGCGCGTTCTGCCGGGTCATGGGAAAGTCCTGACCCGCAAGATGGAGTTGCGCCAGCGCCTTGCCAACCTCGCCGCAATGCCCTGCCGTCGGCCGCCGCAGCGACAGACCTTCGAGAAAGGTGATGATGACGGCTGGCCGACCGGCCAGCGCGCCGATGACGGTACCGTCATGCGCGGTCACCGGAAGCGGGCAGGAAATGCCTTTTCTGGCGAGATGGCCCATGAGGCCGAGGAAGAAGGGCAGGTCTGCCTTGTCGACGCGCTTTTCATAGAGCGTCAATATGTAGGAGCCGCTGGTCGTGTGGAGCAGGAAATTCGAATTCTCGGTGCCTTCGGCGATGCCCTTGTAGGACAGCAGGTCGCCGACCGGATAGGCCTTCAGGAACGCGCCAAGTTCGCCTTCATTGACATCGGTATAGACCGCCATGGGCTGTTCACGCGGCTCCGTTGACGAAAGCCATGTCGGCCTTCGTCAGTTCGACATCGCGCAGCACCCGCATCACCGGGAAATCCTCCGTTTCCGTCGCCGTGATCGCCAGATCGATGGTCACGTGGAAGCGCTGCCGGAACGCATCGATGATCTCGTCGACGATGATTTCCGGCGCCGAGGCGCCGGCCGACAGGCCAAGCGTCGAGATAGCGCCGATGTCGTTCCATGGAATCTCGGAAGCGCGCTGGACGAGAAGCGACATCGAGGCGCCGGCACGTTCCGCCACTTCGACAAGGCGCCGCGAGTTGGAGGAGTTGGGCGCGCCGACGATCAGGAAGAGATCGGCGCCGGCGGCGGTCTCCTTGACCGCTTCCTGGCGGTTGGTGGTGGCGTAGCAGATCGATTCGGCGGCCGGCGCATGCAAGTCGGGAAAGCGGTCCCTGAGCGCCCGGATGATGCCGGCGGTGTCCTCGACCGACAGCGTCGTCTGGGTGACGAAGCCGAGCGCCCGCGGGTCGGCGGGCACCAATTTGCCGGCGTCGGCTTCGGTCTCGATCAGCGTGACCGCGCCGTCCGGCAGTTGGCCCATCGTGCCGATCACCTCCGGGTGCCCGGCGTGACCGATCAGAAGCACATGGCGGCCGAGCCGCTGATGGCGCATCGCCTGCTTGTGTACCTTCGACACCAGCGGACAGGTGGCGTCCAGATAGAACAGGTTGCGCGCCTGGGCGTCCGCCGGCACCGATTTCGGCACGCCATGCGCCGAAAAGACGACCGGGCTCTGGCGATGCTGCGCCGGAATCTCGGACAATTCCTCGATGAACACGGCGCCCAGGCTTTGCAGCCCCTCGACGACATAGCGGTTGTGCACGATCTCGTGGCGGACATAGACCGGCGCGCCGTATTTCTTCAGCGCCAGCACGACGATCTGGATGGCGCGGTCGACGCCGGCACAAAAGCCGCGCGGCTGGCAGAGCCGGATCGTCAGCGGTGGCTTTGTCTGGAGCATGATTGCGGGCCGGTTGATCGGATCGTGGACTTAAAGCGCGTCGCGTTTGAACGGATTCATGCGACGCGCTTTAAGGTCTTGTTTTTATGCATGTCGTTATCGCAAAACCGCTGCGCACTTTTGCGCGACATGCATTGGAAACTCAAGGCGCGAAATGAGGTGCGTAGCCCTGCCCTGTCAAGGGCGGGGGTGCAATCAGTAGAGCGACGTGCGTCCATTTGGACGCACAAAGTACGCTCTAGTACTTTTGAATCTACGCATCGTGCTTTCCGAAAATCGATTCCGATTTTCGGGCCGATGCGTCTTTCGCCGAACGACGGAGCCTTAAGATGAGAACGCCGGCCAAGGCCGCGGCAAGGCCGTACCAGGTAACGGCATATTGCAAATGGCTGTTCGGCAGGTCGATGATGGTGACGCCGCCGACCGGCAGACCGCCGGGATTTGGCGCCTTGTCGGCATCGATGAAGAATGGCACCAGGCGAGCCCCGGCCGGGAGGCCGGCGCTCTGTGCCATCGCGTCGCGGTCCTTCCAGTAGAAGATGTTCTTCTTCAGATCGTTATCGGGAAGCATCATCGAGGGCTTCGCCGTCAGCGGGTTGCGGGCCAAGCCCGTCACCGTCACTTTGCCCGCTACTTGGCCCTGCGGACGCTTGGCCGCATCCTTCAGGTCGTAAGGCACGAAGCCACGGTTGACCAGGACGAAACGGCCGTCGTCCAGTTGCAGCGGCGTGAAGACGTCGAAACCGGAAGCGCCTTCCCAGGTGGCGAAGAAATGCCGCTCGCCCTGATGCAGGAAGGTGCCCATTGCCGTCACCGGTGTGTAGTCGACATCGCCGCTTGACGCGAATTCGTTTTCCACCTCGGCCAGCGGCCGGGGTGGCGAATGCGTGCGCTGGTCGATGGTCTGGAGAAGCCCTTCCTTCCAGTGCAGGCGCTGGACCTGCCAGGTGCCGAGCGCCAGAAGGATGAGGAACAGCACAAGGCCGAGGCCAAGCAGCAATGCCGTCTTCGGCCGCGAACGGCCTGCAACCGGGCCGGAAGCCGCACTCATTCGCCGCGGTCCAGCCTGCCCTCGGCCGCCTTGTTGCGGTATTGCAGCGTGAGCAGCACACCCTTGATCAATCTGAGCGCCGTCAGGCACAGCACCAGCGCCAGCGGTATCCACAGCAAGAGATGCAGCCAGAGCGGCGGGCTGAGCGTCACTTCCGTCCACAGCGCCAGCCCGACGACGATGAAGCCGATGATCAGGATGACGAACACCGCCGGCCCGTCGCCGGCATCGGCGTAGGAATAGTCGAGGCCGCAGTTGACGCAGCGCTTGCCGACAGTGAGGAATCCGGAGAACAGCCGTCCTTCGCCGCAGCGCGGGCAGCGGCCGTGCAGGCCCGCCGAAATCGGATCGACCGGTGGCCAGATCGCCTTGTCTTCACTCATCTCGCTACCTTAATTCGCTTTACCGCAAAAGATAAGGCGGCCACGTCGCCGCAGCCGCCTCATCAAAATCCGGATGCCTTTTTGTCAGTGGCCCTCGATCATCGCGCCGTTCGAGGCCCAGACATAGATCGACGCGAACAGGAACAGCCAGACCACGTCGACGAAGTGCCAGTACCAGGCGGCCGCCTCGAAGCCGAAATGCTGCTTGGGCGTGAAATCGCCCTTCATCGCACGAACCAGACACACCAGCAGGAAAATGGTGCCGATGATGACGTGGAAACCATGGAAGCCGGTGGCCATGAAGAACGTGGCGCCGTAGATGGAATCCTTGAAGCCAAAGGGCGCATGTATGTACTCGTAGGCCTGCACCATGGTGAACAGCATGCCGAGGCCGACAGTCAGAACCAGGCCGTTGATCAGCCCTTTGCGGTCGCCATGGATGAGCGCGTGGTGCGCCCAGGTCACCGTGGTGCCCGACAGCAGCAGGATGATGGTGTTGTAGAGCGGCAGATGGAAGGGATCGAGGACCTCCATTCCCTTCGGCGGCCAGACGCCACCGGTAAAGGTGGTGCGGGCGTATTGCTGGACCTCCCCGGGAAACAGGCTGGCGTCGAAGAAAGCCCAGAACCAGGCGACGAAGAACATCACCTCGGAAGCGATGAACATGATCATGCCGTAACGCAGATGCAGCGACACGACGCGGGTGTGGTGGCCCTCATGCGCTTCCTTGATGGTGTCAGACCACCAGGCGAACATGGTGTAGATGACGATCAGGAGGCCGATGAAGAACAGCCAGGGATTGGCGATGTTGTAGCCGAAGATCGGGAAGTCGCCGGCCTTGAGATATTGCATCAGGCAGACGCCGCCGATCGCGGTCACCAGCGCGCCGACCGAACCCAGGAAAGGCCACGGGCTGGGGTCGACGAGATGGTAGTCATGCTGTGGTTTTGCGTGCGCGTCTGCCATGTCAACCCCCGAGGCTTCCTTCGGTATTTGAAATCTTGTTGCTGCTTTCGGCCGGAAGCGACGACGCCGCCGGCTTTTTCTTCTCGACCGGGAACATGGTGTAGGACAGGGTGATGGTACTCAAGTCCTTCAGTTCCGGCACATTGACGATGTCGGGATCTACGTAGAACACGACTGGCATGTCGGCCGTCTCGCCGGGTTTCAAGGTCTGGTCCGTAAAGCAGAAACATTCGACCTTGTTGAAGTATGGACCGGCCAGTTCAGGCTGGACATTGAAGGTCGCGCGGCCCGTAGTTGCGACCTTGAACTCGTTGGTCGCCCGATAGTGCGCCTGGACGGTCGCGCCGATCTTGATCGTCATCGAGCGGTCGGCCGGCTGAAAGTCCCAAGGCACGCCCGCCGTATTGGCGTCGAAGCGGATGGTGATGTCGCGGTCGAGCACCCGGTTCGCATATTGCTGGGTAGCGCGGCGGGTGGTGCCGCCATAACCGGTCGCCTGACAGAACATCGCATAAAGCGGCACCGCGGCGTAGGCCATGCCGATCATGCCGCCGAAGAAAGCGATGCAGACGCCCGCGACAAT
Organism: Mesorhizobium sanjuanii; assembly: GCF_002529485.1. Classification (NCBI taxonomy): domain Bacteria; kingdom Pseudomonadati; phylum Pseudomonadota; class Alphaproteobacteria; order Hyphomicrobiales; family Phyllobacteriaceae; genus Mesorhizobium; species Mesorhizobium sanjuanii. The sequence continues at coordinate 23,249 of NZ_NWQG01000199.1, read as the reverse complement.
GCGGTTCGTGTTCTTCTTCTTGGGATCGGTCACGGCTTCGCGGTTCATCTCACATCGTCCCAGCGAGGTTGTGACCAAACTTCACGATGGTGGCGACATAGAAGATGACGACAAGCACCGCCAGCGCCACGCCGATGGCCATCGAACGGTTGCGCCGGGCCTTCTGCTGACGCTCGGTCAGCGAAACGAGTTCGAGATTCTTGTCGACCATGGTCATGCTCCACCGATCGCCAGCGCGCGCCCGACAACGCAGTCGGCGAGATAGACGGCGAAGATGGCGAAGAGATAAAGCAGCGAGTAGCCGAACAGAGCCTTGGCCGGTTTCATCACCTTGTCGTCCGCCGCCATGCGCAGCACTTTCCAGGCATACCAGACGAAGCCTGCGCCAAGCAGGGCCGCGACGACGCCATAGGCAGGCGTGGTGAAGCCAAGCACCCATGGCAGCACGCCCACCGGCGCCAGGATCAGCGCATAGGCGAATATCTGGCGTCTGGTCGACGCCTGGCCGGCGACATTCGGCATCATCGGGATGCCGGCCCTGGCATAGTCCTCGGACTTGAAGAGAGCGAGTGCCCAGAAATGCGGTGGCGTCCACAGGAAGATGATCAGGAACAGGATGAGGCTTTCCAGGCTGACCGTTCCGGTTACCGCCGCCCAACCGATGACGGGCGGGATGGCGCCGGCGGCACCGCCGATGACAATGTTCTGCGGCGTCCAGCGCTTCAGCCACATTGTGTAGATGACGGCGTAGAAGAAGATGGTGAAGGCGAGCAGCGTGGCCGACAGCCAGTTGACCAGCACGCCGAGCGTCATCACCGACATCACCGACAGCACCAGGCCGAAGCTCAGCGCCTCGCCGGGCAGGATGCGGCCGGCCGGCACCGGACGGCTGGCGGTCCTGGTCATCACCGCATCGATGTCGGCGTCGTACCACATGTTGAGCGCGCCGGAGGCGCCGGCGCCGATGGCGATCGACAGGATCGCGATCACCGCCAGAAGCGGATTGATGGTCACCGGTGCGGCGACCAGGCCGACAAAGGCCGTGAACACCACCAGCGACATGACACGCGGCTTCAGCAGGGCGAAGAAATCGCCCGCCGTCGCTTCCGACATGCGGAAACCCGCTTCGTCAGTCAATCTCTCGTCGACAAGGGCCATGCGTACTTAAAGTCCATCATTCCGTTGGCCAAAACCGCCGGGCGGGCCGGCGGTTTCGTATTCGCGGGCAACCGCCTATTTGATCTTCGGCAGCTGTTCCCACTGGTGGAAGGGCGGCGGCGAAGGCAATTGCCATTCGAGCGTCGTCGCACCCTCGCCCCATGGATTGGCGCCAGCGACCCGCTTCTTCTGGAAGGCCTCGAACACACCGTAGAGGAAAATGACGACGCCGATGGCCGAGATGTAGGAGCCGTAGGACGACACCATGTTCCAGCCGGCGAAGGCATCCGGATAGTCGATATAGCGGCGAGGCATGCCGGAAAGGCCGAGGAAGTGCTGCGGGAAGAAGATGAGATTGACGCCGACGAAGGTGACCCAGAAATGGGTGTTGCCGATGACAGGCGAATACATGTAGCCGGTCATCTTCGGGAACCAGTAGTACCAGCCGGCAAAGATGGCGAAGACCGCGCCCAGCGACAGCACGTAATGGAAGTGCGCGACGACGAAATAGGTGTCGTGCAGCGGGCGATCGAGGCCGGCATTGGCAAGCTGGACACCGGTGACGCCGCCGACGGTGAACAGGAAGATGAAGCCGATCGCCCACAGCATCGGGGTCTTCAGCGAAATCGACCCGCCCCACATCGTGGCGATCCAGGAGAAGATCTTCACGCCCGTCGGCACCGCGATGACCATGGTGGCGAAGACGAAGTAGCGCTGCGTGTCGAGCGACAGGCCGGTCGTATACATATGGTGCGCCCAGACGATGAAGCCGACGGCGCCGATCGCGACCATGGCATAGGCCATGCCGAGATAACCGAACACCGGCTTCTTCGAAAAGGTCGAGACGATGTGGCTGATGATGCCGAAGCCGGGCAGGATCAGGATGTAGACTTCCGGATGGCCGAAGAACCAGAACAGGTGCTGGAACAGGATCGGATCACCGCCGCCGTCCGGCGTGAAGAAGGTGGTGCCGAAATTGCGGTCGGTCAAAAGCATGGTGATGCCGCCGGCAAGAACCGGCAGCGACAGCAGCAGCAGGAAAGCGGTGATCAGCACCGACCAGGCAAACAGCGGCATCTTGTGCAGGGTCATGCCAGGCGCGCGCATGTTGAAGATGGTGGTGATGAAATTGATGGCGCCCAGGATCGAGGAGGCGCCGGCGATGTGCAGCGACAGGATGGCCAGATCCATGGCCGGTCCGGGCTGGCCTGATGTCGACAGCGGCGGATAGATCGTCCAGCCGCCGCCGACGCCGTAGGCGCCGGGCGCGCTCGGCACGAACATCGAGGTGAGCAGCAGGATGAAGGCCGGCGGCAGCAACCAGAAGGAGATGTTGTTCATGCGCGGGAAGGCCATGTCAGGCGCGCCGATCATGATCGGCACCATCCAGTTGGCGAAGCCGCCGATCAGCGCCGGCATGACCATGAAGAAGATCATGATCAGCGCATGAGCGGTGGTGAAGGCATTGTACATGCTCTTGCCGCCGTCGATCGCCGCATCGCCGTCCATGCCGTAGACCATCTGCGCCAGGCCCGTGAAGATCTGGATGCCCGGCTCCATCAGCTCCATGCGCATGACGACCGAAAGCGCGCCGCCGATGCAGCCCGCGATGATGGCGAAGATCAGGTAGAGCGTACCGATATCCTTGTGGTTGGTCGAATACACCCAGCGGACCCAGCCATGATAGGGCTTGTGGTCGTGATCGCCGTGAGCTGCAGCCTCTGCCATGTTCCGCTCCGTTCCCTGATCTTTCCTGGCCGCGGCATCAGTTGCCGGCGGCCGCTACCTTGTCTGCGCTGTCGACTTGGGCCATCAACGCCTTGTTGGCGCCAGGCAGGTCGGTCCTGGCCGCTGCCAGCCAGGTGTTGTACTGCGCGTCGGAAACGACGCGGATCGCGATCGGCATGAAGGCGTGATCCTTGCCGCAGAGCTCCGAGCACTGGCCGTAATAGAGGCCTTCCTTCTCGGCCTTGAACCAGACCTCGTTGATGCGGCCAGGGACAGCGTCGGTCTTGATGCCGAAGGACGGCATGGCGAAGGCATGGATCACGTCGGTCGCCGTGACCAGCACGCGCGTCATGGTGTTGACCGGCACCACCAACTCGTTGTCGACGGTCAGCAGGCGCGGATAGACGGCGCGATCTTCCTTGCCGGCCGCGGCGCGGTCGGCATCCGCGAGGATGGCGGAATTGAAGGAAAGCGTCTTGTCGACCTGGTATTCATAGTCCCAGTTCCACTGGTTTCCCGTTGCCTTGATGGTCAGCTTGGCTTCTTCCGGCGGCGTATATTGCGCGGTCAGCAGTTGGAAAGAGGGAATGGCGAGGCAGAGCAGGACGACGACCGGCCCGACAGTCCATATCACCTCGATCAGCGTGTTGTGGCTGGTCTTCGAAGGGACAGGATTCACACTCGCCCGGAACCTGAAGATGCAGTAGGCGAGCAGGAAAAGCACCAGTGCGGTGATTGGGACGACGAACCACATCGAGTAGTTCCCGAACCACTCGATCTGCCGCATGATGTCGGTTGCCGGAGGCTGAAAAGTGGTTTCCCAGGGTTGCGGCTGGGCCGCATGGGCAGACGCTCCGGCGAACAAGATGGCTGCGGCGCCTAAACTTGCCAGAAAATTGGCGCTTGCTAGGAATTTGGCGCCTGCCAGGAATTTTCTCATCGCCCTCATCATCTCCCAGTTCCTCGCGATCGGACCGCAAGACTATCGAACAGGCCGGGACGAGAATCCCGGACAGTCCCAAGGGTGGTTCAAACCATACTCTATTTCCCTCCGCAAGAAAGGAGCGGAGGAAACCGTGCGGCATTTTTGCGCGCAAGCGCCGGCCGCGCCCTCGGGGTGACAAAACGCGCTTCGCCGATCACCGGCACGTGAACAGCAGCGACTGCTCCGGAGCAATGCGCCGGGCGGTCGCAATTCGGGCGAATTTGCTAGGGAAAAGCGCATAAACGCCCAGATCGGGGCGGACCGGCAGCGGTCTCGTCCTTTACTTGGCCTTGGCGCGGCTTAAAGTGCCGTGATTCGCAATGGAGCCGTCATGACCTCTTGGCTTTCGAGACTTGGGCTTTCGAGACTTGGGCTTTCGAGACTTGGGCGTTCGGAACTTGGGCTTTCGAGAACCTTGGCGACGTTCGTCTTTCTCCCCGCGTTTGGCATTGGCCTGTCGGGAGGCTTGTCCGGGATCGGTGAGGCCGGTGCCGCGCAGCCCAGCGGCACGGTCAAGTCGACGCATGGCGCGTGGTCGATCATCTGCGACACGCCCGCCGGCGCGACTTCAGAACAATGCGTGATGATGCAGAACGTCGTCGCCGAGGACCGCCCCGAAATGGGGCTGTCCGTCGTCGTGCTGCGCACCGCCGACAACAAGGCCGAGATCCTGCGCGTGCTGGCGCCGCTCGGCGTGCTGTTGCCCAACGGGCTCGGCCTCAATGTCGACGGCAAGGATATCGGCCGCGCCTATTTCGTGCGCTGCTTCCAGGACGGCTGCTACGCCGAGGTCATTCTCGAAAAGCCGCTGCTCGACACGCTGAAGACCGGCACCTCGGCCACCTTCATCGTCTTCCAGACGCCGGAGGAAGGCATCGGCATTCCGGTCGACCTCAAGGGTTTCGCGGACGGTTTCGCCGCCCTGCCCTGAAATCAGCCACACATCCCAGCCCTTGATGATTATCTGGCCCGTCCGACGGCGATCGTCACCGCGTTTGGCGCCATTGCCGATTGTCTGAATCTGTTTTCGCTCCTACATCGGGGGAACGACGACCAATCTTCCCATGAATGGACCTGCCATGAACAGCCTTATCGGCCAATTCGACATTTCCGACGATCGCATCAAGGAGATCGTCGCCGAGACCATCAACGGCGCCGATGACGGCGAACTGTTTCTCGAATACAGCGAGAGCGAAGCGCTGATGTTCGACAATGGCCGGCTGAAGACCGCCAATTTCAACACCGACCAAGGTTTTGGCCTGCGCGCGGTTGCCGGCGAGGCCAGCGGCTATGCGCATTCGAGCGACCTTTCCGAGGCGTCGCTTCTGCGTGCTGCTGATGCCGTTTCAACGGTCAAGGGCGGCTATTCCGGCACGCTTGCCGCCGCACCCGCCCGCACCAACCGCCATCTCTATGGCGACGAGAATCCCATCCCCTCGCCCTCCTTCGAGGCCAAGGCCAAGCTGCTGCAGGAAATCGACGCCTGGCTGCGCGCCGAGGATCCGCGCGTGCGGCAAGTGACGGCCTCGCTCGCCGCCTCCTGGCAGCACGTCGAGATCGTGCGTGCCGACGGCCAGATGGTGCGCGATATCCGCCCGCTGGTCAGGATCAACGTGTCGGTGGTGGTCGGTGACGGCGACCGCCAGGAAAGCGGCTCCTACGGCATGGGCGGGCGCAAGGCGTTTGGCGAATTCCTGATCGAGGAGAGCTGGAAGCACGCCGCCAGGGAGGCGCTGCGCCAGGCGCTGGTCAATCTCGAGGCCATCCCGGCGCCGGCCGGCACGTTCGACATCGTGCTGTCCAGCGGCTGGCCGGGCGTCATGCTGCACGAGGCCGTCGGCCACGGGCTGGAAGGCGATTTCAACCGCAAGAAGACGTCGGCCTTCGCCGGCCTGTTGGGCCAGCAGGTGGCGGCGAAAGGCGTGACAGTCGTCGACGACGGCACCTTGCCCGAACGGCGCGGCTCGCTGACCGTCGACGACGAAGGCACGCCCTCGGCCCGCAATGTGCTGATCGAGGACGGCAAGCTCGTCGGTTATATGCAGGATCGCCAGAACGCCCGGCTGATGGGCATGAAGGCGACCGGCAATGGAAGGCGCGAGGGCTACGCGCACCAGCCGATGCCACGCATGACCAACACCTACATGACAGCAGGCGACATGCAGCCGGAAGAGATCATCGCCTCGGTCAAGAACGGCATCTATGCCGTGTCGTTCGGCGGCGGCCAGGTCGACATCACCTCGGGCAAGTTCGTGTTCGGTTGCACAGAGGCTTACATGATCGAGAACGGCAAGGTGACGCAGCCGATCAAGGGCGCCATGCTGATCGGCAATGGCCCGGACGCCATGCATCGCGTCTCGATGATCGGTAACGACATGAAGCTCGACAACGGCATCGGCATGTGCGGCAAGGCCGGACAGGGCGTGCCCGTTGGCGTCGGTCAGCCGCATCTCAGGATGAACCAGATGACGGTGGGTGGCACCAGGGTTTGATGGGACTGGTTGTCGGCCGGACATCAAATTGGGCGCCGACTTCTCCCTAGCGTCAAGATTGCAACGTGCGCCTTGAATTTGAAGTGTCGACGGACTATCTTACGTTTGTCTTACATCTAAGGAAATGCCACGATGGCTGCCTCGGAAAAACTCATAACCACGGTCTCGACCAAGGGGCAGGTCATTTTGCCCAGCGCGATCCGGAAACGGAAGGAATGGGACGCCGGCACACGCCTTCTGGTCGAGGATACGCCGGAGGGTGTCCTGCTGAAGCCTGCACCGGTCTTCGTCGCGACGCGGCCAGAGGACGTGTTTGGATCCCTGCCCCATAGAGGCAGACCAAAGACGCTGGAGGAAATGGACGCGGGTGTGCTCGCCGAAGCGCGGCGGCGCCATGCTCGCGATTGATACCAATTTGATCGTCCGCTACCTGACCGGTGACCACCCGACGCAGTCTTCCCGCGCCCGGGCGCTGATCGATAGCCAGCCGGTCTTTGTGGCTGTCACGGTGATCTTGGAAGTCGAGTGGGTGTTGCGTAGCACCTACGGTTATGCGCCGCTCGAAATCGCCCATACGCTACGGGCGTTTGGTGGGCTCCCTACAGTGAATGTCGAAGACGGGGCGATCGTTTCTTCCGCGCTTGAGCTCTCGGAAAGGGGATTGGATTTCGCCGATGCGCTGCATCTAGGTAAGTCCGCTCACTGCGCCGGCTTCGCGACCTTTGACCGCAAGTTCGTCAAGGCCGCGAAGGCTGCCGGATATCACGGTGTGCAAGAAGCGTAGCGGCCCCGGCCAGAGAGGCTGGTTCAGGCATAGATGCCGCAACGAAGGGTCTCGAGATAGGCAAGCACCTTGTCCGTCTTGCCCTCACGAACCAAATCGTAGGCGATCTTTCCCGCCCAGCCGAGGATCGGCTGATGCTTGAACCAGATCGCCGCGCGCTGCTCGCTGCCGGCCATCTCTCCGGCCATCGACAGAATGCGGACGATGGGGCCAAACGCTGCGTCGACCTTGCTCGCGCCGGCCTTGGCGGCAAGCGTGCTGCGGGCGACACCGACCAGGCCGGCCAGTTCGGTCAGGGTGACGTCGAGCAGCTCGGCTACCCGCCTCCCCGAGAGGCTTGGTGACCCCCTCTCCACCGAAACCCGACGGCGGGACGTCTTCGCGCATGATTCAACTCAACCGCTATCCGAAGTAGATCAGCTTACAGCGCATGGCCTGTCGGAGCGCGCGGCTACGTCTTGCTGACAGATCTGCGCGACGTCGCATAGAGTATCAGGAAGCCGACAACACCGCCGATAGCTTGCCTGATCCAAGCACTCAGGTAGTCGACAGCCCCATCCTGGCTGGAGACATAGAGTGCCGCAGCGACAAATGTCATGACCGCGATGCCAAGTGCATAGGATGGCAACAGCCCGATGCGGGTGACCTTTCTCAAAAGCCAGCCGATCAGCGCACCGGTGAGCGCCATAAACAAAGCGGCGCCCAAAATCTCAGCCACAACCCCTGATGTCATCACTACTCTTCCCATCTACCATAGCGTGCAATATGCCCGTTTCGGTTAGCAAACGCAACAAAAAAAAATAAGAATTAGAGTGCGTCTCGAATAGCCGTCCAACACGACGCGCGCTTTAGCGCCTTCGCCTCGGCTTCTCCAGCAGCGCGACGGCCTCGACATGCGGCGACCACAGGAACTGGTCGATCGGCGTGACACTTTTCAGGGTGTAGCCGCCGTCAAGCAGGATGCGTAAATCCCTGGCCAGCGTTACCGGATTGCAGGACACCGCGGCGACATAGGGCACATCGGAACGGGCGATCTGCTTCGATTGGTCTTCCGCGCCCGCCCGCGGCGGATCGAAGACAAGACCGTCGAAGGCGTTCAATTCCCTAGAGGTGAGCGGGCGTCGGAACAGGTCGCGGCGTTCGCTGGTCACCCGCTTCAGGCCGCTGGCGAAACGAAAGCCGCGATCGAGCGCCTCAAGGGCGGGTGCATCGCCTTCCACTGCATGGACTTCCGACTTCGCGGCCAGGCGTAGCGCGAAGCTGCCGCAGCCGGCGAAGAGATCGGCGACCTTTTTCGCGCGCGATAAATGCAGGCCGACGATGCCGGCCATCGTCTGCTCGGCGGCCTCGGTGGCCTGCAGGAAGGCGCCGGGCGGAACGGCGACAGCGACGCCACCAAACAGGACGACCGGTTTCTTTGGTTCGATAATGATTTCGCCGTCGATCGACAGCCTCGCCAAGCCCTCGGCGATGACGAAGTTGGAGGCGACGCGGCGCTGGTTCTCGCCGAGCTTGCCGGACTCGTGAGCCGCGACATCGAGGCCGGAACCGGTCGCTGTCACCGTCATATGGAACGATTTGGTCGTTGTGCAGATCAGCCCGGCGAGGGTCTTCAAGCGGTCGAGTGCTGCGACGATGCCGGGCAGCGAGATCGGGCATTCCTCGATGGCAATGATTTCGGATGACAGCGCACGGACGAAACCGAGCCGCATGCCGGCGTCCGTGCGCCGCGCACTGAAGACGACGCGGCGGCGCGTCTGCGGCGCGCACGGCACCAGCGCTGCGACGTCGCAAGCGATACCCTTGCTCTTCAGCGCATGCACGACCTTGTCGCGCTTCCACCTATGATAAGCTTCGGCTTCGAAATGCTGGATGGCGCAGCCGCCGCATTCGGTGAAATGCCGGCAGGCCGGGTCAATTCTGAGCGGCGACACCTCCAGAACCGACATCAGCGTGGCGCGATCCTTTTCGCGCGCGGCGGTCACGGTTTCGCCGGGCAGCGTGAAGGGAATGAAAACCTCGCCGCTGTCGGTCTCGGCAACGCCGTCGCCCTGGGAGCCCAGCCTTGCGATTGTGAAGCGCGTGCTCATCGGCACCCAATCCCGGTGTCCCCAATCCCGGTCTCCTTGATTCCGGCGAGCAGGAACTCGCGATTGCCGTCGCCGCCCTCGATCGGCGACAGATTCAGCCCCAGCGAGCGCCAGCCGGGAACGCCTTCCAGCCAATCTCCGAGCAGGCCGGCAACGCGCGCCGCATCGTAGGGATCCTTCAGCAAGCCACCCTTGCCGATCGCCGCGCGGCCGGCCTCGAACTGCGGCTTGACCAGAAGCAGCGCGCGCGCACCCTTCCCGGCCAGTTCCAGCGCCGGCGGCAGCGCCAGCTTCAACGAAATGAAGCTGACATCGCAGACGATGAAATTGGGAATGCGGCCGGCAAGATCATTGGCCAGCAGATCGCGGGCATTGAGGCCCTCGATGACGGTGACACGCGGATCGCCAGAAATGTCGGGATGTATCTGGCCATGGCCGACATCGATCGCCGTGACATGCGCCGCGCCGCGTTCGAGCAGTACCTGAGTGAAGCCACCGGTCGAGGCGCCGACATCGAGTGCTTCGCTGCCCGAGGGATCGAGGCGGAAATGGTCGAGCCCGGCGATCAGCTTCAGCGCCGCGCGCGAAACATAGCCCTGTGCCGGATCGTCGATGGCGATGCGACAGTCGGGCAAGACGGTCTGGCCGGGCTTGCGGGCGACGACGCCGTCGACCGTCACCGTGCCGCGCTCGATGCCGTCACGGGCGCGCGAGCGGCTGGGAAACAGACCGCGCGCGACGAGCAGTTCGTCAAGCCGCTGGCGTATGCTGGCTGGCATAGGGGAATTCATCGGCCTTCATGGCGAAAGCCGACGGTGAAGGCAAGGACCTTGGGACAATCGACATCCATCGATCGGGCGTCAGCGGGCGAAGAGGCTGCCGTGGTGGTCATAGTTTAGAATATGGTTCGCGAAACCTGCCGTTCGACGGCCGGCGTCAGACCATCACCCTCGTCGCCGGAAGCTTGCCGGCGCGGACGCTCGTTGGGAACGGGCGGCGGTGATGCGGCTTCCGGAACGATGATCAATTGCGGCATCTGCTTGTAGGAAAAACCGCCGCGGATATCACCCATCTTGCCGGCGACGATGCCCGCCGCCGCCTTTTCGAGATTGCGGTCATAAGGCGTTTCGGCCACGGCCGGCGTGGCGATGACAGCCAAAAGCGCCACGCCGCATAGAAGCGTTCTCATATATTGGTCTCCCTGCCTGATCAAACCTTAGCAGGGCGCCGTTGAAAAATGGCCAAGAGACACGGTAAGCAAAACGCCAAACAGCAGCATGAACAACAGGTTACCCTTGTTCGCCGGCAAATTGATTCAAGCCGTTGAGGTTTTGATTCAGGCGCGTTGCGCGCTGACGGCGTGGCCAAGGGCGACGAAGACCGTGCGCACGATGCCGGCCGAGTCCAACCCGGCGTCGGCATACATCTTTTCGAGCTTGGCGTGATCGGTGAAAGCGTCGGGCAGCACCAGCGGACGCACCTTCAGGCCGCTCTCCAGCAATCCCTCATGCGCGAGGAATTGCAGCACGTGGCTGGCAAAGCCGCCGACCGCGCCTTCTTCCACGGTCACCAGCACCTCGTGCGAGCGCGCCAGCCGCCGGATCATATCCTCGTCGAGCGGCTTGGCAAAACGGGCGTCGGCAACCGTGGTGGAAAGCCCTGCCGCACCGAGTTCCTCGGCTGCAAGCAGGCAATCCTGCAGCCGCGTGCCGAAGGAAAGGAGCGCTACCTTGGTACCTTCCCTGACGATGCGGCCCTTGCCGATTTCGAGCAGGGAGCCGCGTTCCGGCATGTCGACGCCGACACCGTTGCCGCGCGGATAGCGGAAGGCGATAGGCCCCTCATCATAGTACGCGGCCGTGCGCACCATGTGGCGCAGTTCCGCTTCATCGGCCGCCGCCATGACGACGAAACCGGGCAGCGTCGCCAGAAAGGTCGTGTCAAAGGCTCCGCAATGGGTGGCGCCATCGGCGCCGACGAAGCCGGCGCGGTCGATGGGAAAGCGCACCGGCAGGCCCTGGATCGCCACGTCATGGACGACCTGGTCGTAGGCGCGCTGCAGGAAAGTCGAATAGATCGCGGCAAACGGCCTGTAGCCCTCGGTGGCGAGGCCGGCGGCGAAGGTCACCGCATGCTGCTCGGCGATGCCGACATCGAAGGTCCTTGTCGGGAACACCTCGCCGAAGAGATCTAGACCCGTACCGTTCGGCATGGCGGCGGTGACGGCGACGATACGCTCGTCCTCCCGGGCCTCCTGGATCAGGCTCTCGGCAAAGACCCTGGTGTAGCTTGGCGCGTTGGCTGGCGCCTTGGCCTGCGCGCCGGTGATGACGTCGAATTTGTTGACGCCGTGATATTTGTCGGGCGCGGCCTCGGCCGGCCCGTAGCCCTTGCCCTTCTGGGTCACGACATGGATCAGCACCGGGCCGTCGGCATTGTCGCGGACATTCCTCAGCACGGGGATCAGATGCTCGAGATTGTGCCCGTCGATCGGGCCGATATGGTAGAAGCCAAGCTCCTCGAACAGCGTGCCGCCGGTGACGTAGCCGCGCGCATGCTCGACCGCCCGGGTGATGGCGCGATCGGCGCGTTCGCCCAGATAGGAGGTCAGCTTCTTGCCGAAATCGCGCAAGCCGAGATAGGTCTTGCCGGAAGCAAGCCGGGCCAGATAGGCGCTCATCGCGCCGGTCGGCGGGGCGATCGACATGTCATTGTCGTTGAGGATGACGATCAGGCGGGCATCGAGCGCACCGGCATTGTTCATGGCTTCATAGGCCATGCCGGCCGACATGGCGCCGTCACCGATGACGGCGATGACATTGTTGCGGCCGCCGGAGAGGTCGCGCGCCATCGCCATGCCGAGACCGGCGGAAATCGAGGTCGAGGAGTGCGCGGCGCCAAACGGATCGTATTCGCTCTCGGCGCGCCGGGTGAAGCCGGACAGGCCGCCCTCTTGTCGCAAGGTGCGGATGCGGTCGCGGCGGCCGGTCAGGATCTTGTGCGGATAGGCCTGATGGCCGACGTCCCAGATCAGCCGGTCATCCGGCGTGTTGAAGACATAATGCAGCGCAACCGTCAGTTCGACCACGCCAAGGCCGGCGCCAAGATGTCCACCAGTGTGAGACACGGCGTCGATCAACTCGGCGCGAAGCTCCGACGCCAGCTGCGGCAACTCGCCTTCGGCAAGCGTCCTGAGGTCGGCCGGAATGCGGACCTTGTCGAGAAGCGGCGTATCGGGCTTTGCGTTCACTGGTTACGGGCCTGCTCGGGCTTTTTGTTCATCGCGAGATAGGCCGAAGGCCTTTGAATGTAAATGCGTGTCAGTGACGCGGCACGGATACAAAGTGTTAAAATGCCCTGTGTGCGCCCAAGAAGCTGCATTCTAATTGTCCGGCAAAGGAATGAATTCTTTCTCATCTCCTGGAACGATATCGAAGCGCCCCGTCTTCCATTCTTCTTTCGCCTGTTCGATGCGTTCCTTCGACGATGAGACGAAATTCCACCAGATATAGCGCTTTGAGCCGAGCGAGGCGCCGCCGAACAGCATGAAATGGGCGCCGCCTTCCGACGACACGACAATCTCATCGCCGGGCCGGAACACCAGCAGCCGCTCCGCCGGAAAGCGGTCACCGGAGATCGAAACCTCGCCTTCAAGCGTATAGATGGCGCGCTCTTCGGCATCGGCCGGGATTTTCACGCTGGCGCCGGGCGCCAGGGCGAGATCGGCATAGAGCGTTTCCGAGGCGGTGCTTACCGGAGACCGCAGCCCGGAAAACGCGCCGATGACGACGCGTCCGCTGACGCCATCGGCATCGATCTCGGGCAGGTGCAAGGCGGCCGTGTTCGCGAAGACAGGTGCGACCTCTTCCTTGCCGTCCGGTAGCGCCAGCCATGTCTGCAGGCCGGAGACCGACATCGGCGCGCCGCGCAATTCCTCCGGCGTACGTTCCGAATGGACGATGCCGCGGCCGGCGGTCATCAGATTCACGTCACCAGGCTGGATCACCATTTCGGTGCCTAGCGAATCGCGATGCCTGATCTTGCCGTCGAACAGGTAAGTGACCGTCGACAGGCCGATATGCGGATGCGGACGCACGTCGAGCGCCTGGCCGGCCCGCAGGATGGCCGGACCCATGCGGTCGAAGAAGATGAAAGGCCCGACCAGCCGGCGCTTCGCGGTCGGCAGAGCGCGACGAACCTGGAAGCCGCCGATGTCCTTGGCGTTGGGAACGACCATCAATTCGATCTGGTCGCTGGCAAAGGCATCGCCGGCCTGCGGGTCATTTCCGGGAAAGAAGCTCATGCAGTTTCCTCAGGCGAAGCGGAGTGCGGATTTGGCTTTCGCCTTGGCCGCCACCTCTTCGCGATTGCGCGGTTCTTGCGTGGTTTCCATCGAATCGAGCAGTTCGCGCGCAGCAGCCGCGATCTTCTCGACGGCATGGTTGAAGGCATGCTCGTTGCGCTTGGAAGGTTTGGTGGAGCCGCTCAGCTTGCGGACGAACTGAAGTGCGGCGTCATGCACCTCGTCGTTGGTCGCCGGCGGATCGAAATTGAACAGGGTCTTGATGTTTCGGCACATCGTTCGCAATCTCCTCGTCCTGGAGCCGTTTCAATCGGGATGAGTTTTATCCTCAATCATGATCATGTCCAAAAGCCGGTAAGGCGAAGTTGTGGTTGAGGCCGTGCCTCAATCCGCATCCAGCGGCTCGGTACCGACAGGCTTGCCGTCGCGCGACAGCCTGATTTTCTCGACCTTGTCCTCGGCCGCCTTCAGAAGCCGGTCGCAATGCACCTTCAGCGCCTCGCCGCGCTCATAAATGCGGATCGACTGGTCGAGCGGCACGTCGCCGCGCTCCAGATCATCGACGATCTTCTCCAGCGCGTCGAGCGCCTGTTCGAAGCTCATCGCCTTGACGTCTTCATTCGCTTCGCCAGCCATTCCTCATCCTTTCATCAGTCGCCCGACATGGGCGGCGACCGAAAATGCCAATCCCTGCAGATCGTAGCCGCCTTCCAGCAGGCTGACGAGCCGATTGCCGCTGTGGCGCCCGGCACACTCGATCAACTGGCCGGTCGCCCAGTCGAAATCATCCTCGGTCAGGTTGATCTCGGCCAGGGGATCACGGTGATGCGCGTCGAAACCGGCCGAGATGATGATGAGGTCGGGCGCGAAATTGTCGAGCGCCGGCAAAACGCGCGACAGGAAAGCGTCGCGGAACATGTCGCTGCCGGTGCGCGGCGCCAGCGGCGCGTTGACGATGTTGCCGGCGCCGGTTTCATTTTTCGCTCCGGTGCCGGGGTAGAGCGGCATCTGGTGCGTCGAGCAATAGAGCACCGACGGATCGTCCCAGAAAATATCCTGCGTGCCGTTGCCGTGGTGCACGTCCCAGTCGACGATTGCTACGCGCTCGGCGCCATGCTTGCGCTGCGCATAACGCGCCGCGATCGCCGCGGTGTTGAACAGGCAGAAACCCATGGACGTCGTCTTCTCGGCATGATGACCAGGTGGCCGGGCGGCGACAAAAACATTGTCGGCGCGCCTCTCGAAAACGTCGTCGACAGCGGCATTGGCGGCGCCGATCGCGGTCACGGCCGCCTGCCAGCTTTTCGGACTGGCGGTGGTGTCGGCATCGATGCGGGCGATGCCGGTGTCGGGTATGGCGGCACGAACGCGCGCGACGAATTGCTCAGGATGCGCGTAGAGGATGGTCGCCTCGTCGCCTTCCGGCGCCTCGGCACGATCAAGTGCCGCAAAGGCCTCGTCATCGAGCACGCGCTCGATGACGCGCAAACGGTCGGGACGCTCCGGATGACCGGGTGGCGTTATGTGTTCGAGGAAGATCGGATGGGTGTAGAGCCTGGTGACCATGACCCGATATAGGCGCGCCCGGCCGTTTTGACCATGTTTTCGCACGGCCAAAGCCAGACGTTCAACAGGGTTTAGCTATTGGGCGCGGGCTTGAGTCCAGCGCGAACCACCGAATGAGGCCAGCGCCTCGTCCTTGAGTTTCCTGAATTTCGAGGACGCCTCCGCCAGCCTCCGGTCCCAGTCGGGATCGGGCACCTGGCCCTCGATCGTCCTGAAATAAACCTGCATCAGGCAGGCGATGGCAAAGGGTTCGATGAAGGCGGCCTTGAAGGCCCAGGCGAAGACGATGGCGAGCACGAAGGCCCAGCCGCCGAACTGGCCGGGCATGAACCAGAGGATGGCGCCGGCTGGCGCCAGCATCAGCAGAAAAATGACGAAGGAAATGCCCCACATGATCACCGCCAGCCAGATGGCGTTCTTGACCATGGTCTTGCCGTTTTGCGCGTAGAGCACGACGCCCTGGCGCGCCGTCTCGAAGGGCGAGGCGGAATTGGTGCGGATGTTGTAGCCGAGGATGACCTCGTCGACATAAGTCAGCGACAGGCGGATCACCGTGTTGATGAAGCTGACCAGGCCGCCCAGGCCGGTATGGGCAGGAAGGCGGCGATGCCGCCGATAAGCCCGGTGATGGCACGGATGGCGCCCTTGACCAACTGGTCGAGCACGAAAAGGACGTTGGCTTCGGCAAAACGCTCTTTCACGACCTCCCTGGCATAAGCGATCTGGCTCTGGCCGCCAGGCACAGGCTGGCCGTCGATCAGCTGGACCATGACCGCGATATGACCGGCCTTGACGATATAGAGGATGTATTCGCGTATCCAGTATACGGCGATCGAAACGACGCCGAACCCGACCACACCGCCCCACAAGGCAAATGACAGCGGCCCATCCGGATCGGTTGAGACGTGGCCGACGCCATAGCCGACGCCGGCGCCCGTGCCGGTCGCCACGATATAGGCCAGCGTAATGCCGAAATAGACGATCATGCGAAAGACGATGAAGGGCCATGTCCTGATCATGATGGACACCGACCTGCCGATCTGGAAATCCCACATGGGCCCGAATCTCCCCCTCAGAGATGGATGCTGAGGATGACTTCGGGCCGGCGATTGTCAATCGCGGGCCTGGCCGCGACCGGGATTGCTCCAGCGGTCGTCGGGCTTCGGCATCTCAAGGACTAGGACGACAGTTCCGGGCTGAACATCTCGCGCATCTTCTTGAGGTAATGCTCTTCCGAGGTCGTCCAGCGCAGCTCCGCGAGGAGTTTGCTGTCCGCGCCAGCGGGATAGCGGATCGTCCGCCCTTCGTCCGTCGCTGCCGAAAAGACTGCCTCGGCGACTTCCGCCTCGGTGCAATAAGGGGTCGGATAGTTGGCCATCTTCTCGAAATAGGATTGGGCGAAGGAGCCATAGTCCGCCGGGATCAAATCCTTCATGCGTGCGCCGCTGTTGGCGCTGAAGTTCGTGGTCGGCGCGTAGCCAGGCTCAACCAGCCGAGCCCTGATGTTGAACCCATCCAACTCGTAGGACAGCGATTCGGTGAAGCCCTCGACGGCGCATTTGCTGGCGGCGTAGATCGCCACGAGCGGCATGATGCCGAGGGTGACGCTCGACGTGACGTTGATGATGACGCCGTGGCCCTGATTGCGCATTTGGGGGATGATGGCGCGGCTGGTCGCGAACACGCCAAAGGTATTGGTTTCGAATATCTCGCGCATGGTGCTGTCCGGCGTCGCTTCGACGACCGACGCCAGTCCGACACCCGCATTGTTGGCGAGCACATCAATCGCTCCAAATGCGGCGACACCTTCCGAGATCGCCTTGCTGATGCTGCCGGTATCGGTGACATCGAGCGGCAGCACTTTCAGACGATCGGAGGCGGTTGCGAACACGCTCGGATCGGGGCGCCGCATGGTCGCGATGACGTTCCAGCCCCGGTCGAGGAAGAATTCTGCAACTGACTTGCCATAGCCCGACGATGTGCCGGTAATCAGAATGGTCCTGGTCATTCAAATCTCCATTTTTCTTCCCGCAACATAGACAAGGACACAGGACGATCTATAATCTGGCGTCCGTAAATCATTATCGATCGTCCATATGGATCCTCTCAGCGATGTGATCGCTCTGCTGCGGCCGCACGCCGTGTTCTCAAAGCCGATAACCGGCCGCGGGACATGGGGCGTTCGTTATCCCGCTTATCAGGCGCCGGGCTTCTCCATCGTGCTGGCGGGGCGATGCTGGCTCGCTATCGACGGGGCGAAGCCAGTGCTGCTCGATCATGGAGACTTCGTGCTGCTGGCCTCTTCGCCGGCATTCGCGCTGCTGAGCCAACCGGATGCCGAATGCGTTCCGGGCCGGCCTTCACAAGAAGCAGTCCGGCATGGCGATCCGAATGGTGAGCCTGACTTTCAGATGCTTGGAGGAAGCTTCCAGATCGACAAGGTCAATGCGTCGCTTCTGCTCGCGCTGCTGCCCGGGATGATCCACATACGCGCTGCGGAAGCCGATACCGGGCGTCTCGCCCGCATCATCGATCTCATCAAGGAAGAGTGCGCCGCCGATGGGCCGGGCCGGGAAATGATCCTGGAGCGGCTTCTCGAAATCATGCTGGTGGAGGGCCTTCGCTGGCCCGGCATCACCCGGGACTCGCTTCCGGCGGGGTTGCTGTCGGGAATGCGGGATCCAGCCTTAGCTCCCGTCTTGCGCGCGATGCATTCCAATGTTCGGGCGGGATGGACCGTGGCTGAGCTCGCGAGACTTGCCGGCATGTCGCGATCAGCGTTTGCGGCCAGGTTTTCCGGGACCCTCGGCTGCGCGCCGATGGAGTATCTTTCACGTTGGCGGATGACGCTCGCTCGGGATGCGTTGAGCCGGGGCGGAAGGTCGCTTGATCGCCTCGCCGAAGAGATAGGCTATGAATCCGCCAGCGCCTTCAGTACGGCGTTTCGCCGACGCGTGGGATGCTCACCGGGCGCGTTCGCACGCTCCCACCGGAACGGGGACGCGAAGCAGACCCTCCAGTAGCGCGTTGAAGGCCTTCACGGCCTTTTTCGACGTGGTTTCGGGATCGTCCGAATTGGCGATCCACTGCGCGGCATGCAGCGACGCGCCGCTGATCAGCCGGGCGGCAGCTTCGACATCGACGGCCACGATGGTTCCCTCATCGCGGAGCTTGCCAAGGCTCTCCGCCATGGAATGGATACACTCATTCTGGCTCGGCCATTGCGAGGGATCGCCGAGTACCGCCGGGCCGTCGCGAAGCACGATGCGCTGGATCTCCGGCTCCAGGGCCATCTCGATATAGGCCGTGCATTCATCGACAAAGCCCTGCCAGAGATTGTCCGCCCTGGCCGAGACGATTTTTAACCTTGCCGACATTTCAGCGTCGATCTCGGCGATGACCGCCTGAAGCAACCCCTTCTTGTCGCCGAAATGATGATAGAGTGCGCCGCGCGTCAGGCCGGCCGACGCGGTGAAGTCATCCATCGAGGCTTCGGCATAGCCGACAGAACCGAAGGCATGGCGACCCGCGGCAACCAGTTTGGCGCGCGTCTCGGCGATCATCTCCTTGCGGGGTCTATGCATAGTTTCTGGCCCTATCGACATACGCCTCGTATGCCAATTGACATACGCGGCGTATGAATTATCTGACACTCATACGCAACGTATGTAATTGTCGAACCGTCCCTTGTCGAGGAGACCGACCATGCAGAACCCCTATTCGGAAATCTTTCGCGCTCCCGGCGCCATGGGCTTCGCGGCATCCGGCTTCGTTGCCCGGCTCCCGATCGCAATGGCTCCGATCGGGATCGTCGCGATGCTGTCGCAGACGCATGGCGAATACTGGCTGGCCGGCGCCGTCTCGGCGACATTTGCGCTGACCAACGCTTTCCTGGCACCACAGATATCGCGACTGGTGGACCGCCTCGGCCAGACGCGGATCGTCGTGCCCACCACGGTCATTTCCGTGCTCGCTTTCGCGATCCTGATTGCTGCGGCCAATCAGGACTGGCCGATCTGGACGCTGTTCGTGTCGGCGTTGCTGGCCGCCGCCATGCCCAGCATCCCGGCCATGGTGCGCGCGCGCTGGACCGAGATCTTCCGGGATCGCCCCGAACTCAACACCGCGTTCGCCTTCGAGTCCGCGGCGGACGAACTGGTCTACGTCGCCGGCGCATCGCTGTCGGTGGGCCTGAGCGTCGCCCTGTTCCCGGAAGCCGGAATGCTGTTCAGCACCTTGTTTCTCGCCTTCGGCTCGACGGCCTTCATCCTGCAGCGCTCGACCGAGCCGCAGGTGCGACCGGTGGACCATGGCTCGCGCGGCTCGGCCATCCGCCTGCGGCCGGTTCAGATCATCACTTTCGCCCTGATCTTCATCGGCGCGACCTTCGCGACCACGGAAGTAACCACCGTGGCAATCACCAAGGAGCTTGGCCAGCCGGGCGCTGCCAGCTTGGTCATCGGCGTCTATGCGCTCGGATCTTTCGTGCTCGGAATCATCGTCGGCGCGCTCAACCTGAAAATGCCGCTGCAGCGCCAGTTGGCAATCGCGATCGCCATCATCGCGCTGACCACACTGCCGCTGCTCGTCGCCGATACCGTGCCTACCCTGGCGCTGGCCGTCTTCATCAGCGGCGTGGCGATCTCGCCGACCTTCATCACGGCATTCGGCCTGATCGAACGGCACGTGCCGGAAGCGATGCTGACCGAGGGCGTCACCTGGGTGATGACCGGGATAGGCATCGGCATGGCGCTCGGCTCCTTCGCCGCCGGGGCGGTGGTCGACGCGTTCGGCGCCCAGAACGGGTTCTTGGTGTCGGTCGTGGCCGGCGCCATCGCACTCGCCACGGTGCTGCTCGGCCAGCGCAGCCTCGCTACGCCGGACTGCGACATGGACGCATGCGAAGCGAGCGTCGTTCCCGCGGAATGACCTGCGAAGTGCCCGGTTTCGAGCGAGCCGGGCGCTATCCCTTGATTGTCGACCGTTTCAGAGAATCTCGGTCCTGGCGATGTGAATGCCAAAACCTTCCAACCCGACATAGTGGCGTTCGCGTGAGGCGATCAGGTTGATCGAGGAGATGCCGAGATCCTTCAGGATCTGGGCGCCAAGGCCGATCTCGCGCCACTCGTTCTCGCGGCGCCGCGCCTCTTCATGGTCCTCGCGGTCGCCGGGCGCGGGGCGCTTGCGCTCCTGATGGGCGACACCGACCGAGCCCTCGCGCAGATAGACGATGACGCCGCGCTTGCGCTCGCCCATCGCCTTCATGATGCCGTCCAGCCGGTGGCTGGTGCCGAAGACGTCGCTCACCACATCCTCGGAATGCAGCCGCACCGGCACATCTTCGCCGTCGCGGATGTCGCCGAAAACGATCGCCACGTGATGCATCGAATCCCAGGGCAGCGTGTAAGTGAAGACCTGCGCCTTGCCGCCCGGCGTCTCTATATCGGAGCAGGCGACGCGCTCGACCAGGGTTTCCTTGCGCTGGCGGTAGGCGATGAGGTCGGCGACAGAAATCTGCTTCAGCCCGTGCTTCTCGGCGAAGGCTTGCACCTGCGGTCCGCGCATCACGGTGCCGTCGTCGTTGACCAGTTCGGAAATGACGCCGATCGGCGGCAGTCCGGCAAGCTTGCAGAGGTCGACCGCGGCCTCGGTATGGCCCGAACGCATCAGCACCCCGCCTTCCCTGGCGATCAGCGGGAAGATGTGGCCGGGGCGGACGAAATCGGAAGCTCCGACATTGCCGTTGGCAAGGTTGCGCACGGTCAATGTGCGGTCGTCGGCCGAAATGCCTGTCGTGGTGCCGTGCTTGAAATCGACGCTGACGGTGAAGGCGGTGGTGTGGGCCGAATCATTGTCGGCGACCATCGGCTGCAGGTTGAGCCGCTTGGCTTCCTCGCGCGGCATCGGCGTGCAGACGATGCCGGAGGTGTTGCGGACAATGAAGGCCATCTTTTCCGGCGTGCAGTGGACAGCCGCGACGATCAGGTCGCCCTCATTTTCGCGTCCGTCATCATCCATGACGACGACGATCTCACCGCGCTCGAAGGCGCGCAGGGCTTCGACTATTTTCTTCTGGTCGTAAGGCATTGGCTCGCTCGCAGGGAATAGGGGAGTGGGGCAGTAGGGGATCAGGGAAAAGGCTGTTTCAGTGGGCTGCGTAGCATACTGCCTACTGCCTACTGCCTATTCCCTGCCCCGTCTGTCCCCTGTGCCGCAGATAGTGATCGGCGATGGCGCAGGCAACCATCGCCTCGCCGATCGGCACGGCGCGGATGCCGACGCATGGGTCGTGCCGGCCCTTGGTCATGATCTCGACGTCGCGGCCGTCCTTGTCGATCGATCTTCGCGGCGTCAGGATCGACGAGGTCGGCTTGACGGCGAAGCGCGCGACGATCGCCTGGCCGGTCGAGATGCCGCCCAGGATGCCGCCGGCATTGTTGGACAGGAAGACCGGCTTGCCGTCATTGCCCATGCGCATCTCGTCGGCATTCTGTTCACCGGTGATGCGGGCCGCCTCGAAGCCGTTGCCGATCTCGACACCCTTGACGGCGTTGATCGACATCAGGCCCGAAGCGATGTCCTGGTCGAGCTTGGCATAGATCGGCGCGCCGAGGCCTGCGGGAATGCCGTCGGCGACGATCTCGATGACGGCGCCGACCGAGGAGCCGGCTTTGCGGATGCCGTCGAGATACTGCGTGAAGACGGCCACGGATGCCGGGTCCGGGGTGAAGAACGGATTTTCGGCGTCACTGATGAAATTCCAGTTCCAGTTGGCGCGGTCTATTTCCTTCTCGCCCATCGCCACCAGCGCGCCGCGCACCACCATGCCGGGCACCACCTTGCGGGCCAGAGCCCCGGCGGCCACCCGCGCCGCCGTCTCGCGTGCAGACGAGCGGCCCCCGCCGCGATAATCGCGCAGGCCGTATTTGACGTCATAGGTGTAGTCGGCATGGCCCGGCCGGTACTGGCGGGCGATCTCGCCATAATCCTTGGAGCGCTGGTCGACATTCTCGATCAGCATCGACACCGGCGTACCGGTGGTGATCATCGTCTCGCCGTCCTCGTCCAGAATGAAGCCGGACAGAATCTTGACCTCGTCGGGTTCGCGACGCTGCGTCACGAAACGTGACTGGCCGGGACGGCGCTTGTCGAGCTCGGCCTGGATATCGGCCTGCGTAAAACGGATACCGGGCGGACAGCCGTCGACGACGCAGCCAAGCGCTGGCCCATGGCTTTCGCCCCAGGTGGTGACGCGGAAGAGATGGCCGAACGTGTTGTGAGACATGAAAGTGACCCTGCCCGGCAACGGAGCCGGCTTGGCGCATGACCCCAAAGATCGAAATCGATTTCGGAAAGGACATACGCAAAATCAAAAAGTGCTACAGCCTCCTTGCGCCTCAAGGAGGACGCTGGCGCCGTAGTCTGCCTTCTATTGGCGTTTTCCACAGTGGTCAAACTGTGATCCTGCGGATTTAGTTTTGACACATTCGGTTGGTTTCTGCTTCGCTTGACCGGTCCGTTGAACCCTCGCCGCCATCCTGCCGGCGCAACGATAAGAGGACGATGATGCGTATCCTGATTGGCGCCTTCGCCGCGACATTGCTTGTTTCCAGCGCTGCCTTGGCCGGCCAGACCGAAGGCCTTATCAAGAAGGTGGACAAGGACACGCTGACGCTCACGCTCGACGACGGCAAAGCCTACAAGCTGAACGCCGAAACCGACCTCGATGCGCTGAAGCCGGGGATGGATATCGTGATCGCCTATGACGAGACGAATGGCGAGAACGTCGTCACCGACATGCAACTGCCGGATGGCGACTAAACACAATAGGGTCTTTTCGGCTGATCCATCCCGAAGGTCAGCCATCAGAGCGCGGGCTGTCGATCTTCAAACTCAATTCCGAATATCGAAACATGTTCGGCACGGCGTGCCTCGCCGACATCAGCGCCGATCCGTTTTTCCCGCCCGATCTGAAGCCCTCGCCATACATGACCTTCTGACGCCGACGATGCGCAGCGCCTGCGGTCGTTGGAATTTTCCCATTGTTTGGGCTATGATTGGCTGGATGCTTCCCTTGGGAAAATGGCGGTGAGGGCATGTTGCGAAACAGCTTTTCCAACTATTTGAGGCGAGGTTTTCTGTT
>NZ_NWQG01000198.1:0-28637 GCF_002529485.1 Mesorhizobium sanjuanii | reverse complement strand
GGCTCGTCGGTCAGAAAAAATCCAAAAACCTTCGGATTGTTGAGGAGAGGCGTTACCTTGTCGATGAAGGACTGGGTGACGCCATTGCTCTCGCCAAGCCAGATGAGGGCCTTCGAGCCATCCGGCAACGCATTGACCGATGAGGCGTATTGAAGATCAACCAGGTTGAAGCCATAGGCCTGGGCCTGGGCAGCCGAGGCGCCCCAAGTGTAGTGCATCGTGGCCATGCAAATATCCCTCGTATGATTCTGCAAGCGCCCCGACCCCTGCCTATCCGAGGGTCAATATTAGCGCCAAATCAATTAGCAACACGCGTTGATAGAATCATTGATCTTCGATGGATACCAATTGTCATGCGGTTTCGACGCACGACCTTACCAGAACCTTAACGGCGGCAATGTGCTGGATAATTAGTAGAGAGTTGGCTCGGATCGCCGAACGCTAGGTGCCGGCCTGTGCTATCTTCTCCGACCGCACGCTGATCGACATGGCCAGGCGCCGCGCGCGATCTCGACGCCTTCGCCGACGTGAGTGGCGTCGGGACTTCGAAGTTCTGGGGATTCGAAGAGATCTTCCTCGGCGCAATCGCCTCGCTCCAGCCTGGCGCCGCGGGCTGAAGATTCAATCAACCCCAAGTCGCTGCGTCTTCAAGTCATTGAGATCGATCGACCGCCATCAACTGGTCCGGCTTGAAAGCCGCGTGCTGAGGGGTCCAGATGTCACCCTCGCGATTGAACCAGTTGCACAGATACATGCCGGAGGCGGCGTGATCGTTGATCGTCATGTTCGGGCCGCCGGACTTCAGTTTGACGACATCTCCGGTCTTGAAACTGTCCGCCATTATGTTCCTCCCAGGGGTTCGAAACAAAACGTCCAGAGGTAACCACCAATGGCGGCTATCGACAAGCGGCGGTTGCATCCAAGGAGCACGAGTGCCTCCTGTGCGCCAATTGCCGCGTGTCTGTCTTGTGCCGGGTTCCTCCCGGCCTCCAGGAACTGCCCGCTTTCCGAAGCTGGCGGGTTTTTTTGGACCGATCTAATCGAAGCCCCAGCCCGTCAATGGCGTGACGGGTTCTTGCTTTCTGCTTGACGTCAAATGCGCCCTCGGCGCTTACTAGGAGATGCTCGCACGCAACGACGCTTACAAACCGCCCGAATCATGGCCCCACGGTTGGATGCGACTCGGATTGGTTATCGGCTTGGGCTTTTGCGCGGTTGCTTGGGTTGCAGTCATAGAGCTTGTCATAAGCGGGTAGACTGAAGTCAAACCCTTAAGCCAGATCAGCGATTTCTCGCGACCCTGAACTCCGCTTCCCAAGGCAGCGCTTCGAAATCAGGCTTGTGTCTTTGCGCTCGGTAGTCATCCTGGGAAAGGAAAGTACATCTGGACCCCTCCAATACGCAAACAAATGGCGGAATGCCTGGGCACCGATAAAGGCCAACGGTCTTTGAATTCGCATCGTCCATGATGGTTGCAGGGTTCTCACAGTCTCCGATTGTCGTCGCCATCTATTGTGATGAACGTTTCTGCTTCCGGAGGAGACAGTTAACGACTGGAATCGATGCCCGGCGAAGCCATTCGATGCAAGCGTTGTCACATTCATACCTGTCCATGCGCAAGCGCCGAGTCTTTTGAAGGCGGGGCCCTGGCCAAAGCGGGAATCAGGGACACCGCGCGGCGCGTGTAGTGGTCCGCTGCGTCATGCGTCGTCAAGGTGGCCGTGTGCGCCTCTCGGAACTCTCAACCGGGTTTTCCACCAGTCTGGCGGAACGCTGGTCATGAAGCCGGGCTGACTTCTTCCTCGCAGCCGGCTGTTCGGCAATGGTATTCGACTTTGCCGCGATAAAGTGGTCGGCACGATTCGCCCGATAATCTTCCTTATTGGTTGACATCTCGATCTCTATTTGGAGGTCAGCGCGGGCGGTCAAGACTGGGTCAGCCCCAGCAGTTCCGAGGATGGTCAGGTTGGATGGGCAGGTGAGCCGGGAAACTCGTAGACCTTCGATTGGCCGTCCAAAACCCTAATCCAATTGGGTTCCGAAATGTCTTGCTCAGCTTTATGAGCCGCTTGGCTCGGTGTCCATGCATCAAGAATGCGCCATGTGACGACGTCATCGCGATGCATTTCATGAACTAGGTATTTGGCCAACGCGTTGCCCTCTCAGAAGCCTCGTCACCCGATACAACACTTGGACAGGGGGAAGGTTCCCGATCGAATCGGCAACCCGCACGGCGATGCCTTAGCCAGTTCGCCACAAAAAATAATATTCATCCCGCATCTCCTTCGAACCCTTCTCGCCAATAGCGCCAGAACGAGCCCGGCGTCCCGGAGCAGTTGGATTCGTTAAAAAGGGAAAGAGGTGGGGAAGGTTGTCGCCAACGGAAAGTCACAAAGCGCTTTGGATTCGTTGGGCAGAGAAAATGGCGGAGAGGGAGGGATTCGAACCCCCGATGGGCTTGCACCCATGCCGCATTTCGAGTGCGGTGCATTCGACCACTCTGCCACCTCTCCGCGGTCATGGTCCGCCGTTGCCGGCGCGGCGCACTAGATAACGGCTGGACAGGCAGGTTACAAGGCCCAATCTGCCTGATATCAGGCATCTCTGCGGGCCGTCGGGTTCGTCCTTCGATACCTGCCAGCGCTTATGCCAATGCCATCGGCTTGCCTTGCGCCGTTTGCCTTGACTTCGACCCAACCTTCGGTTAGGGACAGCGCGCAATCGGCGTGGAGGGTTCTTCCGCGCCGCTTGTTTTTTTGAACCCGCAGACTGACAAAAAGACGGCCGAACCGCTTGATGCGGCTCATCAAGGCCGACCGAACAGCGAAAGGCAAAAAATGTTCGCAGTCATCAAAACGGGCGGCAAGCAGTATCGCGTCGCCGCCAACGATCTCCTGAAGATCGAAAAAGTCGAAGGCCAGGTCGGCGATATCGTCGAGATCGGCCATGTGCTCGCGCATGGCGAGGGCGAGAATGTGACGTTCGGCGCGCCGTTCGTCGACGGCGCATTGGTCACTGCCGAAGTCGTCGAACAGGGCAAGAACCGCACCGTCATCGCTTTCAAGAAGCGCCGCCGGCAGAATTCGCGCCGCAAGATCGGCCATCGCCAGCTTTTGACCACGGTGCGGATCGCCGAGATCCTTTTGGACGGCGCCAAGCCGTCGAAGAAGGCCGCCGCCAAGTCCGAGGCAAAGACCGAAGCCAAGGCAGAGGTAGTGCCCGAGGCGAAGGCCGAGGCTGCGCCGAAGGAGGCCAAGGCCAAGAAGGAAGCCAAGGCAGAGGCTGCCCCGAAGGAAGAAGCCAAGGCCGAGACCGCCGCAGCGCCACTGTTCAAGGCGCCGAAGGGCGAGCCGGACGACCTGACCGTGATCAAGGGCATCGGCCCGGTTGCGGCCGGCCAGTTGAACGAGCAGGGCATCATCACCTTCGCGCAGATCGCCAAGCTCACCGACAAGGATGTCGCCAAGATCGACGAGCACATGCCGTTCAGCGCCGACCAGATCAAGGACTGGCGCGAACAGGCCAAGGAACTGGCGAAGAAGTAGAATTTCCGGCGAAACAGTCGCCGGATCGGACTTGAAACGGAACGCGAACGCGTTCATAAGGCCTTTAGGCGCCTCGCGGCGCAACGGAGTTAGTTAGATGGCACACAAGAAAGCTGGCGGCTCGTCGCGCAACGGTCGCGACTCGCATTCCAAGCGTCTGGGCGTGAAGAAGTTCGGCGGCGAAGCCGTCATCCCGGGCAACATCATCATTCGTCAACGCGGCACCTCGTGGCATCCCGGCGTCAATGTTGGCATGGGCACGGATCACACCCTGTTTGCGCTCGAAGCCGGCGCAGTCACCTTCAACAAAAAAGCCAACGGCCGAACCTACGTATCGGTCAACCCGATTACCAAAGCAGCGGAGTAGCCGGTTCCGCACCACAACACCGGCACCCATCTCGGGACCGGTGTCTGGCCAAGCCAGGAAAAGGATCAGGGGAGATGGGTTTCCATTTCCCCTTTTTCTTGCCTGGAGGACTGACATGGTTGCCGAAGCGGAAGACACGGAAGACGAAAGTTACGCGATCGATTGCCCGGTGCTCGCGACCGAGCGGCTGGTCATGCGGCCGCCTCGCGAAAGCGATATCGGGCAATTGGCGGCACTTGCCGACAACCGCCATGTCGCTGAAATGCTGGCCCGCATGCCGCATCCCTATGGCGAGGCCGAGGCTCGCGCCTTCCTCGCCATGGCGGCATCGCGCCGGGCGGGAATTGCCTATGCGTTGACGCTGGCCGGCACCGAAATCTTCGTCGGTTGCGCCGGCCTCAACACCACCGACCGCGGGCTGGAACTCGGCTACTGGATTGGCGAACCTTACTGGAAGCACGGCTTTGCCACCGAGGCCGCGCACGCGCTGGTCGACCTCGCCTTCCAGAAGACGTCGATCCAGGTGCTGCACGCCTCGACCCGGGTCATCAATCCGGCCTCGCGCCGGGTCATCCACAAATGCGGGTTCCAATATGCCGGCCAGGGCATGCTGAACTCGATCGTCGCCGGCCAGGTGCCCGTCGAGCGCTACCGACTGGACAGGAAGACCTGGACCAGCCTCAGGAACTGGGTGCATTTCTAGGTGTATCGATATTCAGGTGAGGCCGGCCTGCGAATGGCGGCTCGGCCTGACCTAAATCTCGACACACCTCGGCGCATGGCTTCGAACCAAAGGTTCGGAAAGTAGAGGTCAGGCCAATTCGACCCAGACCGGTATGTGGTCCGAGCCTACCGCTTGCCGGTCGACCCAAAGCCGCTTCAGCGACCTGGCGAGCGAGGCGCTGGAAAAGACGTAGTCGATGCGCTTGTGGCGGCTGGTGTCGCCGGGCTGCTTGGGGTCGACCCAGGTGACAAGATCGGCGGCCACGTTGAGGCGCATGGCGGCATCGACGGCAAAGTCGGCGGTCAGCGGCATGCCGAATTCATGGTCCGGCCGGCCGGCGAGTTCGACATATTCGGGTGAGCCGGCCAGCATGTTGAAATCGCCCATGGCGACAAAGGCTTCAGGATGGGGCAATTCCGGCAGGCCGATCTCGGCGACGCCGGACAGTGCGCCGCCTTCAAGCGCATAGTTCAAAAGGCGCTGACGCAGAAACTGTATCTGGCTCACGCGTTCGACGGGGCTGCGGTGATCGAGATGGATGGAATAGAATCTGACGAAGCCAAGCGGCGTCTCGATCAGGGCTTCCAGCGCGCCGCGCTGGAAGTTCATTGCCTCGAAGCTGCGGCTGCGCGGCAAAAGCAGGTTGCGCGACAGATGAATGGGCGTTTTCGACAGCACCATGTTGCCGAGCTGGAAGGTTCTCGTGACGGCACGGCCGTTCTCGATGGCGGAGCCGACATTGGCCTCGAAATTGCTGCCATAGACGGCAAAATAGTCGGGCAAGGCGTCGCCGAGTTCGGCGACCATGTCGCGGCCGCCATTCTTGGGGTTGTTGCGGGTAACCTCCTGCAGCGCGATGACGTCGGCGCCGCGCACGGCATCGGCAATGCGCTCGACATCGTAGCGGCCATCGAGGCCAATGCCGTACTGGATGTTGTAGGTTACAAGCCTCATCGCGATATCTCTCCAGCCAAGGTCACAAAACGGCCTCGCCCTTCGCCCCGCCTTGGTTTAGAGCAATCCCGCAAAGCCAACAGCAGAAACCACGCAATCCGATGAAATTTCTCGATCAGGCCAAGGTCTACATCCGCTCCGGCGACGGCGGCGCCGGTTCGGTGTCGTTCCGGCGCGAGAAATTCATCGAGTTCGGCGGTCCCGACGGCGGCGATGGCGGCCGTGGCGGCGATGTCTGGCTGGAGGCGGTCGACGGGCTGAACACGCTGATAGACTATCGCTACCAGCAGCATTTCAAGGCCAAGACGGGCATACATGGCATGGGCCGCAACATGACTGGGGCCAAGGGCGCCGACGTGACGCTGAAAGTGCCGGCGGGCACCCAGGTCTTTGCCGAGGACAATGAAACGCTGATCTGCGATCTCACCGTGGTCGGCCAGCGCTTCCTGTTGGCAAAGGGCGGCAATGGCGGTTTCGGCAACCAGCATTTCAAGACCTCGACCAACCAGGCGCCGCGTCGCGCCAATCCCGGCCTGCTGGGCGAAGAGATGAATATCTGGCTGCGGCTCAAGCTGATCGCCGACGCCGGCCTGGTCGGCCTGCCCAATGCCGGCAAGTCGACTTTCCTCGCCGCTGTCACCGCGGCCAAGCCGAAGATCGCCGACTATCCCTTCACCACTTTGCATCCCGGCCTCGGTGTCGCCCGCATCGATGGGCGCGAATTCGTCATCGCCGACATTCCCGGGCTGATCGAGGGCGCGCATGAAGGCGTCGGCATCGGCGACCGTTTCCTCGGCCATGTCGAGCGCACGCGCGTGCTTTTGCACCTCGTCTCGGCGCAGGAAGAAAATCCGGGCAAGGCCTACAAGACCGTGCGCGCCGAGCTCGACGCCTATGGCCACGGCTTGACCGAAAAGGTCGAGATCGTCGCGCTTTCCCAGGTCGACATCCTCGATGCCGATCAGCGCAAGAAGAAGGTCGCCTCGCTGAAACGCGCCGCCGGCCGCGCGCCGATGCTGCTTTCGGCCGTCACCGGCGAAGGCGTCGAGGCAGTGCTGCGTGCGCTGATGTCGGTTGTCGCCGAGGCGCGCAGCGCCATCGTGGTCCCTGTCGAGACGCGCTGGGAAAAATAGCAATGGCCGCGCAGTCGCTGAAAAAATATCGGCGCATCACCGTCAAGATCGGCTCGGCGCTGCTTGTCGACCGCTCGTCGGGCTTGAAGCGCGACTGGCTGGCCTCGCTGGCCGACGACATCGCCGTGCTGGCCGCTGGCGGCGCTGAAATCCTTGTCGTGTCATCAGGCGCCATTGCGCTCGGCCGCACTATTCTCGGCCTGGGAAAAAGGGCGCTGAAGCTCGAGGAAAGCCAGGCGGCCGCTGCTGTCGGACAGATCGCGCTGGCCGGCGCCTGGTCGGATGCGCTCGGCAAGGGCGGCCTGAAATCGGGCCAGATCCTGCTGACGCTCGGCGACACCGAGGAGCGCCGGCGTTATCTCAACGCACGTGCGACGATCTCGACGCTGCTGAAGATGAAGGCGGTGCCAGTCATCAACGAGAACGACACTGTGGCGACCTCCGAAATCCGCTATGGCGACAATGACCGGCTGGCGGCGCGGGTGGCGACGATGATGGGCGCCGACCTGCTGGTACTGCTCTCCGACATTGACGGGCTCTACACGGCGCCTCCGGCCCGCGATCCTCAGGCCAAGTTCATTCCGCTGGTCGATCGCATCACCCCTGACATCGAGGCAATGGCCGGTGCGGCGGCGTCCGAATTGTCGCGCGGCGGCATGCGGACAAAACTCGATGCCGGCAAGATCGCCACCGCCGCCGGCACCGCCATGATCATCACCGCCGGGACGCGGCTGTCGCCGCTGATGGCGATCGAGCGCGGCGAGCGGGCGACCTTCTTCAAGCCGAGTACAAATCCGGTCAAAGGCTACAAAACATGGATCGCGGGGCAGCTCGAGCCAGCGGGGCGGCTGACCGTCGATGCCGGCGCCATCGGCGCATTGCTGTCGGGCAAGTCGCTGCTTCCCGCCGGCGTCAGGCTGGTCAGCGGCAATTTCTCACGCGGCGACACGGTGGCGATCCTGTCGCCAGAGGGTCGCGAGATCGCGCGCGGACTGGTTGCCTATGATGCCGCCGATGCCGTAAGGATCGCAGGCCTGAAGACGGCGGAGATCGAAACGGTGCTCGGCTACGAAGCGCGCTCGGCGATGATCCACCGCGACGACCTTGTGGTGAGCCATGCTGGTGACCAAGTAGGGGCGGGTGACCAGGTGCGGGCCGGTGACCAGACGCGGGTGGACCACCAGATAACGAGCGGAGGATGAGCCATGCTGAAGCTGCATGAAAAATCCCGGGATGACACCGTGGCGCTGATGGCCGATATCGGCCGCCGCGCTCGTGCCGCCGCCCGCCCGCTGGCCATCGCCACGACCGCCGCCAAGAATACAGCGCTCCTCGCCATGGCCGAGGCCATTATCGCTCGTGAGCAGGACATTCTCGATGCCAATGCCATCGACATCTCGAATGGCCATGAGTCGGGGCTTTCCGCCTCCTTCATGGACAGGCTGAAGCTTGATCCCGCTCGTATCCGGGCCATGGCCGACGGCATCCGCGAGATCGCCGATCTGCGCGATCCGGTCGGCGACGTCATCGCTGCTTGGGACCGGCCGAACGGCCTGCACATCGAGCGCGTGCGCACCCCGCTTGGCGTTGTCGGCGTCATCTATGAGAGCCGGCCGAATGTGACGGCGGATGCCGGGGCGCTCTGCCTCAAGGCCGGCAATCCGGTGATCCTGCGCGGCGGGTCGGATTCGCTCAATTCCTCCGCCGCGATCCATGCCTGCCTGGTCGCGGGGCTCAAGGCCGCCGGCCTGCCGCAGGACGCCATCCAACTGGTGCCGACCACCGACCGCGCCGCCGTCGGCGAAATGCTGAAAGGCCTCGGCGGCAGTCTCGACGTGATCATTCCACGCGGCGGCAAGAGCCTGGTCGGGCGGGTGCAAAGCGAGGCGCGGGTGCCGGTCTTTGCCCATCTCGAAGGCATCTGCCATCTCTATATCGATCGCTCGGCCAAGCTCGACATGGCGGTCAAGATCGCAGTCAATGCCAAGATGCGGCGAACCGGCGTCTGCGGCGCGGCCGAGACGCTGCTCGTCGACCGCGCCGTCGCGTCCACCCATCTGGTGCCGATCCTCGATGCGTTGCATGCGGCAGGCTGCGAAATCCACGCCGATGCCGAGGTGCTGAAGCTGTTCTTCGATGCCCGGCCCGCTACCGACGCCGATTGGGTGACCGAATATCTCGACGCCATCATCGCGGTGAAGCTGGTCGATGGTGTTGCCGGCGCGATCGAGCATATCGAGACGTTCTCCTCGCACCACACCGAGGCGATCGTCGCCGAGGACGCGCAAGCGGTCGAACGCTTCTTCAACGAGGTCGATTCAGCGATCCTGCTGCACAATGCCTCGACGCAGTTCGCCGATGGCGGCGAATTCGGCATGGGCGCCGAGATCGGTATCGCCACCGGCAAGATGCACGCGCGCGGGCCGGTCGGCGTCGAGCAGCTGACCTCGTTCAAATACCGCGTGCGCGGGTCGGGACAGGTGCGGCCTTGACGTCTTTCGCCCAAAAGGCCTGAAGCTTGCGCCCAGCCGCCCCCCTCTGCCCTGCCGGGCATCTCCCCCTCGAGGGGGGAGATTGGCTGTCACCCGCGATTTCGCCAATTGCCAGCTTCGCAAGATTTACGCCACCAATGAAACTGCCGATTTCCCCCCTTGAGGGGGAGATGTCCGGCAGGACAGAGGGGGGTGCCTGACGCATGCTTTCCTCGTCCGAGCATCCCCTCCCCTCCCACTACCTCAAGATGCCGCATGCCGAAAAAGGCCTGGCCGTCGGCCTGTTCGGCGGTTCGTTCAATCCGCCGCATGCCGGTCATGCGCTGGTCGCCGAGATCGCGCTGAGGCGCCTGGCGCTCGACCAGCTGTGGTGGATGGTGACCCCCGGCAATCCGCTCAAGAACACGCGGGAACTGGCGCCGCTGACGGAGCGGCTCCACCTGTCCGAGCAGATCGCCAAGAACCCGAAGATCAAGGTCACCGCCTTCGAGGCCGCGCATCATGTCCGCTTCACCGCCGACACGCTGGCGCTGGTCAAGGCGCGCAATCCCGGCGTCGACTTCGTCTGGATCATGGGCGCCGACAGCTTGCGCGATTTCCACCGCTGGCAGCGCTGGCGCCAGATCGTCATGACGTTCCCGATCGCGGTGATCGATCGCCCGGGCGCGACGCTGTCCTTCCTGTCGTCGGTCGTTGCCAAGACCTTCGACTACGCCCGCGTCGACGAGGGCGATGCACCGCGTCTCGCCCGGATGAAGGCGCCGGCCTGGACCTTCATCCACGGCCCGCGCTCGTCGCTGTCGTCGAGCGCCATCCGCAAGATGGCGAAAGGCTGAAACTGCACGAACTTCCTTTCTTGACCAAGGGAGAAGGCACGTCCGGCGATGTCGTTTTTGCAGCGGCCTTTGCCTGATCCTTAGGCGATCCTGCGCCAAGATGACGATTGTCGAGCGAAACCAGACCAGACACGACCCGCGGCAGGGCAGCCCGTCGGCGCCGACGATCGCCATTGCCAGCGTCATCCTGTCGATGGCGCTGGTCGCGGTCGGCAATGGGCTGATGTTCGCCTATATACCGGTTCGCCTCGGCGCCGAGCGTTTCGATCCGACCTGGGCCGGGCTGATCATCACCGGCCTCTCGGCCGGCGGCCTCGCCGGCTGCATCCTCACCGGACCGCTGGTGCGGCGCGTTGGCCATGCCCGCGCCTTCATGGTGCTGTCGGCGCTGATCGTGTTGTCCAATGCCGCCGTCGGGGCCGGGACGATCCCGCTGCTATGGATCGCGGCGCGCGCGCTCTATGGCTTTGCCATATGCGGCCTGTTCATCGTCGCGCAGAGCTGGCTGAACGATGCTGTCGCCAACGCCATACGCGGCCGGGTCATGGCGGTATTCTACGTCGCCTATGTCGCGGGGCTCGGCGTCGGCTACGCCGCGCTGGCGGCGGTCGATATCGGGACTGCGCAGGCGCCGCTGATCGGCATCGCCTTCACCGCGCTGTCGATCCTGCCCGTGGGGCTGACGCGGCTCGCCCAACCGCCGGCGCCGCAGGCTGCATCGGTGGCACTTGGCCTGGCTTGGCGGATTTCGCCCGTTGGTGTCGCCGGCATGCTCGCCGTCGGCGGTCTGTCGATGGCGATTTCGGGCTTCGCGCCGATCCACGCCACGGCCAAGGGCTACAGCCAGGCGGATGTGGCGCTGCTTTTGTCGGCGATGCCGGTCGGCACGCTGATCCTGCAGATTCCGCTGGGTTGGATTTCCGACCGCACCGACCGGCGCTATGTGCTGATCGCCGCCTCGGCGCTCGCTTTGGTAGCAGGCCTTTTCGCACTGGGCTTCGACGGCGGCGCGCTGGCGGCGCTCGTTGTCATCTACATAGTCTGGGACGGGGCCTCGGAATCGATCTATTCGCTGGCCAGCGCGCATGCCGCCGACCGCGCCAGCAAGGACGACATGGTGGCGCTGTCCAGTTCGCTTCTGTTTGCGTGGTCGCTGGCGGGTTTCATCGTTCCCGGCATCGTGACCGGGCTTTCCGTCATCTATGGCACGCAGACCTTCATCTATGTGGCCATCGCGATCGCCGCTGCGTTCTGCCTGTTCGTGCTGTGGCGGGTGACGACGACGCTGGCCGTTCCAGCCACCGAGACCGGCAACTTCGCGCCGATGAGCGCGCAAGCGCCGCTGCCGGTTGAGCTGGCCTTCGCGCCGGAGGAGCAGCGCGGTCGCTCCGACGACTAGTGCAAATGCCTGAGCTTGTCGGGGTTACGCACGACATAGATCGCCGCGATCTTGCCCTCCTCGATTTCGAGCGCGGTCGTCTGAAGTTCGCCATCGGCTTCCAGTGTGATGAAGCCTGGCAATCCGTTGACGAAACCGACACGAACCAGTGTCGAGCCATTCTCGCGCAACCAGGCCGCCACCTGCTCGTATTGCTTCATGACGGCGTCGAATCCCAGGGCCGGCTCGACCGCTGCCGGACGTTTGCCGCCGCCGTCGGCATGGGCGCTGACATCGGCCTTCAGCATCGCACCAAGCGCCTTCATATCGCCGCTGCGCGAGGCGGTGTAAAAGGCCCTGGCAAGCGCGAGGCCACGTTGTTTTTCCACCTGGAAGCGTGGGCGTGCCTCGCGCACATGGCTGCGTGCGCGGGCAGCGAGTTGGCGACAGGCCGCCGCGTCGCGCTGAATGGCGGCTGCGACCTCGTCAAATTCCAGCCCGAACACATCATGCAACAGAAAAGCTGCTCGCTCGAGCGGAGAGAGGCGTTCCAGTGCGAGCATCAACGGCAACGTAACGTCTTCTGCTTCGTCGTCCTCCACGACGGGATCGGGAAGCCAGGGTCCAATATAGGTCTCGCGCTGGCGTCGTGCCGATTTGAGCTGGTCCAGACAAAGGCGCATGACCGTGCGGCGCAGGAACGCTTCGGGCTCGCGCACCTCTGTGTGGTCGGCCTTCATCCAGCGGATGAAGGCCTCCTGCACCATGTCCTCGGCGTCCGCCATGGAGCCCAGCATGCGGTAGGCGACGCGCACAAGCTTTGGACGCAGCGGCTCGAAACTCGCCGCCGCATGCTCGGACTCGGCGGTTATCATCAGGCGGCAGCCGCCTTGGCGGCGGACCTTATAGCTGCCGGATCCGCCCAGGCACTGAAGCCAACCGCAAGGCGATTGTAGCCGTTGATGACATTGATCATCAAAGTGAGCTTCACCTGCTCCTCCTCCGTGAACTCGGCCTTCAGGGCACCATAGGCACTTTCGTGCGTATGTCCTTCGGACATCCGCGTCAGCGCGTCGGTCCAGCCGAGCGCGGCGCGTTCACGGTCGGTATAGCAAGGCGCCTCGCGCCAGGCCGACAGAAGGTAGATGCGCTGCTCGGTCTCGCCGCTTTCGCGCGCAAACACTGTATGCATATTGAGGCAGTTGGCGCAGCCGTTGATCTGGGAGGCGCGGATCTTCACAAGCTCGCTGAGGCTGGGCTCGAGGCTGGAGGAAATGGCGAAGGCCGCTCGCTGCCATTCCTTCATCAGGGAAGGGGCAGCGGCGAAGAGGTCAAGTTTGGCGGTCATGATTGGCTTCCTTCTGTTGGTTGCGCCTTCATGACGAGCGAGGATCCGCTGATGTGACATGCGCGCCAAATTTTGTGCCTGCCACCACGCGAGGTGACGGCGCCGCGCCGCAAGATAGTGAGAAATTCGGGACTGGGCGAAGGAATCCAATCTCGGCGTTACCCATGCAAAAGAACGCTGGTGGTCGAGCACCCGCGCCCGGCGATTATTGCCTTGTGGTGGAGGCCTCCTGCCGTGGCGCTTCCGGTGGGGGCGCCGGAACCGAAATGCCGTCGGCGTCGAAGGCCTGCTTGGCGCGTTTGGTGAGGTCGATCTGGGTGGCGAAGAAGTCGGCGGACGAGGTCCAGTAACGCAAAGTGATGGCGACGGTGCTGTCGCCGACGGTGGCGACAAAGGCGATGGGGGCCGGTTCCCGCCGGACGCGCCGCTCGGCGGCGGCGACGCCGAGCATGGTTTTTTGCGCGAGATCGATGTCGTTCCACGAGCCGATGGTCAGCGTGATGTCGCCGCGACGGACGCCGTTGCGCGAATAGTTGCGGACAGGCTGGTTCCACAATGTCGAATTGGGAGCGAGTATATAGACGCCGTCGACCGTCCTCAGCCGGGTGGCGAACAGCCCGATCTCCTCGATGGTCCCGGAAATGGCGCCGACCTCGACATATTCGCCGATGCGCAGTGGCCGCAGCGCCAAGAGCATGATGCCGGCGGCGATATTTTGCAGCGTGCCCTGCAGCGCCAGGCCGATCGCCAAGCCAATGGCGCCGATGACGGCAATGATCGAGGCGGTCTGCACGCCGAACTGGCCGAGCACCATGATGACGACGAGGACCAGGATGGCGTAGCGGACGATTTTCGAGAAGAAATGGCGCAGCGTCGCGTCGAAGCCGTGGATATGGCCGAGGCCGGCAAAGATCGAGCGCTCGGCGATGCCGGCGGCGATATAGCCGACAACCAGCAGGATGACGGCGCCGATCGCCGAAAGCGAGTAGGAGACGATCAGCGTGCTGAGTTGCGCCAGCCCCGCCTGCACGGTGAGGACGGCGTTCTGAGGGTCGATCGGCATGACAAAAATCCCGTTGATCGATGCGCCGATAACCCCTGCAAAGCGCCATGAGTTCCGATATTTTTGGCGAGCTGGACCAGCAGGGCAGGCAGGGCGTTCGACGACAGCGGAGGCTGCCGTCTTGAAACTGCAACGGAACTCTGCCTATCTAAGCGGTGTCACCTGATTTCACGGGTGATTTGGTTGTTCTTGCTGCGAAAGGAAATACACTGAGAACAGCACTGCGGAAGAGGGCCGATATCGTGCCTTCGCCGGCCGGGATCAGCGTAAACGACGCCGTGTCCCGCGCCATCAAGACAGTCCTTGCCAGTCTGGAAGACTCCAAGGCCGAAAACATCGTCTCAATCGACATTCAGGGGAAATCGAGCCTCGGCGACTATATGGTCGTCGCGTCCGGCCGATCGCACCGTCATGTCTCGGCAGTCGCCGATCATCTCCTCAAGGCGCTCAAGGATGCCGGGCTCGGCACGGCGCGCGTCGAGGGGCTGGCAGGCGCCGACTGGGTCCTGATCGATTCGGGCGACATCATCGTCCATGTCTTCCGTCCCGAAGTTCGCGACTTCTACAATCTCGAAAAGATGTGGCAGGCGCCGGACCTCGAGGAAGAGACCTTGCACTGAGCCGTATTTGTCTTGGTGCTTGTCGTTGTGCCGGTGCGCACCCTCGGTTGAAGCCCGAGGACACGCTTCTGGGGCGACATGCATCAGCGGCTCCTTGAGGTAGGATGAAGATATCAGTTCATGCCGTGGGCCGAATGAAAGCCGGCCCCGAGAAGCAGCTCGCCGACCGCTATTTCGAGCGCTTCGCCAAAAGCGGCCCCACTGTGGGCCTCGAATTTGCCGGTATTGCCGAGATCGCGGAAGGCCGCGCCCAGACCGCCACCGAGCGGCGGCGCGAGGAAGGCCAGCGGTTGCAGACATATTTGCAGCCGGGCGCCGCGCTGCTGCTGCTCGACGAGCGCGGCAGGAACCTTTCCTCCGAGGATTTCGCCGGCCGCATCGGCCTGCTGCGCGACGGCGGGCGCAAGGCGCTGGTCATCGCCATCGGCGGCGCCGACGGCCACGATCAATCGCTGCGCGATCAGGCCGATCTGATGGTGTCGTTCGGGTCGCTGACCTGGCCGCACCAATTGGTCCGCGTGATGCTGGGCGAGCAGCTTTACCGGGCCGCCACCATTCTGTCCGGGCATCCCTATCACCGGTCGTGAGTTTCCATCCCCGTTCTTGACCGGCTTTGGGCGACAACCGGTGGCGAACCGATGGATGGTGCGAGCCGCCCGGATTTCCGCCCCAATGCAGCGGCACATTGTGTGCCGTTGGCAGGGCTTCGAACATGGTTGATGGTTCGTTAACGAAGCCACGCATAGAGTCGGGCTTCAATGTCTGAGACTGGACGATCGAGAGCGAGCATTCTGCGCGGCTGCGGCATTGCGGCGGCGGTGTTTGTGCTGTCGCTCAGTGCCGGTAGGGCCGAGAATACGCTCGACCTGGCGCCCGATCCGGACAAGAGCCGGGCCGAGTACGAGCAGGTGTCGAAGGAGATCACACTGTCATCCGAGCGGCTGGCCAAGCTCGCCGCCGACATAGCGACCATCAAGAAGGACCATGCCTCGATCACCGCGGCGCTGATCCAGTCGGCGATGACCGAACAGAAGCTTGGCCAGGATATCGAGGACATCGGCGCCAAGCTGGAAGGGCTGAAAGGCGAGGAGCAGAAGATCCGCGCCTCGCTGGCGGCCAGACGCGACGTCCTGGCCGAGGTGCTGGGCGCATTGCAGCGCATGGGGCTCAATCCGCCGCCGGCGATCCTGGTCAAGCCGGAGGACGCGCTGTCGTCGGTACGCAGCGCCATCCTGCTTGGCGCCGTGGTGCCGGAATTGCGCCAGCAGACCGAAATCCTGCTGGCCGACCTCAAGGAGCAATCGCGGGTGACGGCCTCGATCGAGGCGGAGCGGGCACGGTTGACGGCGGCCGTCGGTGAGCAAACGGCGGAAAAGAAGCGGCTAAGCATGCTGCTCGAAGCCAAGCAGAAGCTCGAGGCTGACACGCAAACGGCGCTGGCCGCCGAAAAGCAGCGATCCCAGATGCTTGCGGCCAAGGCCGGCAGCCTGAAGGAACTGATCGCGTCGCTCGAGGCCGACAAGGCGCGCAAGGCGGCGAACGCAGCCAAGGCGGCCGAACAGAAGTCCGCCGACGCCGACAAGGTCCCGGCAGAGCCGGAACTGGCGTCCCTGCCGGTGCCGGAAGCCAACCAACTCACCGCCGCAGCGCCGTTTGCGGCGCTCCAGGGGCAGATCGCGCTGCCGGTCATCGGAAAGATCAAGCGGCGTTATGGAACCGATGATGGTAACGGCGCGGTGATGCTCGGCGACATGGTTGCGACACAATCGGGAGCCATCGTCACAGCGCCGGCGGACGGAAATGTGCTTTATGCGGGACCTTTTCGCTCCTATGGTCAACTCTTGATCCTGAACGCCGGTGACGGCTATCATGTCGTTCTGGCGGGGATGAGCAGAATCAGCGTCGCGTCTGGCCAGTCGGTGCTCGCAGGAGAGCCGGTCGGTGCGATGGGGGAGACCCGGGTGGCAAGCACCTCGGCCTCGAAGAATGGAAATGCCACGCCGGAGCTCTACGTCGAGTTCCGCAAGGATGGAAAACCCGTCGATCCGACCCCATGGTGGGCGGACCGTTTGTCTGGAAGGACGTGAGATGATGCGGAAACTGTCGCTTCTGTTTGCCGGTGCGCTGATGGGCGCATCCGCGATGAGCCTGGTCTATGGTGCGCCAAGCTCGACGGCGAACGCTGCGGGCTCCGAGACCTACAAGCAACTGGCGATCTTCGGCGACATCTTCGAACGGGTGCGGGCGCAATATGTGACGCCGCCCGACGACAAGTCGCTGGTCGAGAACGCCATCAATGGCATGCTTACGTCGCTCGATCCGCACTCTTCCTACATGAATGCCGAAGAAGCGCAGGACATGCGCGTGCAGACCAAGGGTGAGTTCGGCGGCCTCGGCATCGAGGTCACCATGGAGAACGACCTGGTCAAGGTGATCACGCCGATCGACGACACACCTGCCGCCAAGGCGGGTGTGCTTGCCGGCGACTATATTGCCAAGATCGACGGTGACGAGGTTCGCGGCCTGACCCTCAATGATGCGGTCGAGAAGATGCGCGGGCCGGTCAACACGCCGATCAAGCTCACCATCCTGCGCCAGGGCGCCGACAAGCCGATCGAGCTGACGGTGGTGCGCGACATCATCAAGGTCAAGGCGGTCAAGTTCCGGGTCGAGAACGACATCGGCTACATGAAGATCACCTCCTTCACCGAAAAGACCTATGACGATCTCGAGAACGCCATCGACACCATCAAGAAGCAGGTGCCGAACGACAAGCTCAAGGGCTATGTGCTCGATCTCAGGCTCAACCCGGGTGGCCTGCTCGACCAGGCCGTGAGCGTGTCCGACGCCTTCCTGGACCGCGGCGAGATCGTCTCGACGCGCGGCCGCGATCCGAAGGATGTCACCCGCTTCGACGCCAGGCCGGGCGACGACATTGGCGGCAAGCCGCTGATCGTGCTCGTCAATGGCGGATCGGCCAGTGCGTCCGAAATCGTCGCCGGCGCTCTGCAGGACCTGCGCCGCGCCACGGTGGTCGGCACGCAATCCTTCGGCAAGGGCTCGGTGCAGACCATCATTCCGCTTGGCGAGAACGGCGCGCTGCGCCTGACGACGGCGCTCTATTACACGCCGTCGGGCAAGTCGATCCAGGGCAAGGGCATCACGCCCGACATCAAAGTCGACCAGCCGCTGCCGCCGGAACTGCAGGGCAGGGACCTGACGCGCGGCGAATCGGACCTCAAGGGCCATATCAAGGGCGCCGACGAAGGCGCGACCGGTTCGGGTTCGGCAGCCTATGTGCCGCCGGAGCCGAAGGACGACCTGCAGCTCATCTATGCCGAGCAGCTTCTGCGCGGCGAAAAGACCGATCCGGCGTTCCCGCCGAATCCGGACAAGGCTGTATTGAACCAGTAGGGTCCGTGTTGAACCAGTAAAGGTCGATCGGCCGGGCTTTTGTTTTGATGCATGTCGTCGTCCCAAAACCGGGACCACTTTTGGGCGACATGCATTGAAGCTATGGCCGCCTGATCGAAGCGATGCGATGCTGCCGGGGCCGCGAGGTTCCGGCAGTTTGATTCGGGGCACCGCGGCTGGAGCGCCATACGTCTGAGTAATGCGCCAGCGATGTGGATTTTCGCGCGGGATCTCACACGAAAAGTGAGTTTCACTTTTCGGATCATGCGCTTGGGGATGCGGCTTGGCTGACATCGGCAAGGATATCGAACGCCCGCTCGGACTGGCCGTCCGGCCGACACGCGCGGCCGGCAGCAGGATCAGCGCCCGCGCGGTCACGGCCGCGCTCGTCGTTCTGGCCGTGATCGGCGTCTCCGGCGCTATCGCGCTGCGCGACAAGCCGTTTCGAAAGCCGGAGGTCGTTGCGGTTTCAACGCCGAAGGTGACGGCCGCCGCCGCGCCGGCCACCGAGCCAGCGGCGGCGCCGAATGCGGAAGCAGCCCCCAAGACCGGCGGCCCGCGGATCATCCATGTCGAGACCGAGGAGGGCGATGCTCCTCCTAAAGCTGCGATTGTCATTCGCGACCCTTCGGCCATCGGCCAGAACCTGAAGATCGCCCATCTTCCCGACCGGGCACTGATCGAAGCCAGCGACACCGGCCCGTTGCCGGTCCGTGCCGCCGATGGCAGGCGGCCGTTCGATGTCTATGCGCGGCCGTGGTCCGGGGCGCGCGGCGCGCGCGTGGCGATCGTCATTGGCGGGCTCGCCGTGTCGCAGACCGGCACGCAGGCGGCCATCGCCAAGCTGCCGGCAGAGGTGACGCTGGCGTTCGCGCCGCAAGGCAACAGCATCGGCCGCTGGATGCAGGCGGCGCGGCAAAGCGGCCATGAGATCGTCATGCAGGTACCGCTCGAACCGTTCGACTATCCGAACGTCAATCCCGGCCGCAATACGCTGACGATCGCGGCGAGCCCGGACGAGAATTTGAAGAGCCTGCGCTGGGCGCTGTCGCGGACGACCAACTATACCGGCGTGATGAACTATATGGGCGCGCGCTTTTCGGCCGACGCGACGGCGATGGGTCCGTTCATGGCCGAGCTTGGCAAGCGTGGCCTGGCCTATGTCGACGACGGCTCCTCGGCACGCAGCCTCGCCCCCGAACTGGCACTGAAAGACGGCGTGCCGTTCGTGGCGGGCGACACGGCGATCGACGCCGTGCAGGACCGTGGCGCCATCCTCAAGAAGCTGGACCAGCTCGAAGCGACGGCCCGCGCCAAGGGCTCCGCCGTCGGCATCGGCTCGGCCTTCGACCTGACGGTCGACACAGTGGCGTCCTGGGTGATCGAGGCCAGGAAGCGCGGCATCGAGATCGTGCCGATTTCGGCAGTGGCGATCGATCCGCAAAAAGGTTGAGCATGGCTAAGGCAAAGAAGATCGATCCCGAGACGCTGCCCTATCGCCCCTGCGTCGGGCTGATGATCCTGAATTCCGCGGGCCTGGTGTGGGTCGGCCATCGCATTGCCGAACCGGACAGCGAATTCGCCGGCACGACGCAGCTCTGGCAGATGCCGCAAGGCGGCATCGACAAGGGTGAGGAGCCGCTGCAGGCGGCGGAACGGGAACTGTATGAAGAGACCGGCATGCGCTCGGTCTCGCTGCTGGCAGAGGCGCCGCACTGGATCAATTACGACCTGCCGGCGCATCTGGTCGGCATTGCCTTCAAGGGCCGATATCGCGGCCAGACACAAAAGTGGTTTGCCTTCCGTTTCCATGGCGACGCAAGCGAGATCCAGATCAATCCGCCGCCGGGCGGCCACACCGCCGAGTTCGACGACTGGGCGTGGCGGCCGATGCCGGACTTGCCCGACCTGATCGTGCCGTTCAAGCGCAGGGTTTATGAGGAC
This sequence comes from Mesorhizobium sanjuanii, assembly GCF_002529485.1. Classification (NCBI taxonomy): domain Bacteria; kingdom Pseudomonadati; phylum Pseudomonadota; class Alphaproteobacteria; order Hyphomicrobiales; family Phyllobacteriaceae; genus Mesorhizobium; species Mesorhizobium sanjuanii. The sequence goes on along the minus strand of NZ_NWQG01000198.1, from coordinate 8,819 downwards.
GTGGTAACGGCGTTCCGGCATCTGGTGACGCCGGCCTGACCTGAATCTCAGGTAGTCGTGACAGTTGCCGCCTGGGTGTGGTGGCCTTATTGATGGCCAGTCCGCAGCGAGCAAGGCCGGCATGAACGACGTCCTCAAAAAATCCGTTCCGGGAGAGGCGGCTGCCGAAAGCGCCACGGTCAGCGAGACGGTGGCTGGTGCGATCCTGACGATCGATCTCGGTGCGATCCGCCAGAATTTCCGGCGGCTGAAGGCGCGGCTGGGCAGCGCGCGCTGCGCAGGGGTCGTCAAGGCCGATGGTTACGGGCTCGGCGCGGCGCAAGTGGCGACAGCACTGGCCAGGGAAGACTGCGACACATTCTTTGTAGCACTTCTGAACGAAGGGATCGCCTTGCGTCGCTCGCTGGGCCCGGTGCCCGCCATCCATGTGCTGAACGGCATGGCGCCCGGCGCGGAAGGGGAGGCGGAGGCAGCCGGGCTCACCGCCGTCATCAACAGCGTGGAGCAACTGGCGGCCTGGCGCACGGCTGCCCGCCGCGCCGGCCGGAAATTACCCGCGGCGATCCAGGTCGACAGCGGCATGTCGCGGCTCGGCATGGCAGCAGTGGAAGTGGAGGCCGTCGCCGGGGATCCACGGGCTTTCGACGGTATCGACGTGACCTTGGTGATGAGCCATCTGGCTTGCGCCGACGAGCCCGCGCATCCGGCCAACGAACGGCAGCGGCTGGAATTCGAGCGGCTACGCAAGATGCTGCCGAAGGCGCCGGCTTCGCTCGCCAACTCATCCGGCATCTTTCTTGGATCGCGCTTTCACTATGATCTCGCCCGTCCCGGTGCGGCGCTCTACGGCATCAATCCGACGCCGGCCGAACCGGACCCGCTGCTGCCGGTGGTGCGGTTGGAGGCCAAGGTCATCCAGACGCGAATGCTGGAGGCCGGTGCCGGTGTCGGCTATGGCCATACTTTCCATACGCCGGCTCCGCTGGCTGCCGCGACGATCTCATTGGGCTATGCCGACGGCTGGCATCGACGTGCCGCCTCAGCCGCCTGGTTCCAAGGCGTGCGACTGCCCTTCCTCGGACGCGTGTCGATGGATTCGATCATCCTCGACATTTCGGCGCTGCCGCCCGGCAGGCTGAGGGCAGGCGATCTCGTCGAACTGATCGGGCCGTCGCAGACGGTGGACCAGGCGGCCGGCCATGCCGGCACCATCGGCTACGAAATCCTGTCCAGCCTCGGCCGTCGCTTTCACCGGCGCTACGTGAACGGTTAGACCAGCCGCCCTCTTGGCGAGCGCGGTAAAATCCGGCAGACAGAACATGATGATGGCCCGCGCCTCAAACCCGGACAGAATGTCGTTGCGGAGAGTTATGCGATGAAGATCTTCGTGCTGGGCGGTGGCGTGATAGGGGTCACGACAGCCTATTTTCTGGCCGAGGCCGGCCATCAGGTGACGGTGATCGACCGCCAGAAAGGTCCGGCGCTGGAAACCAGCTTCGCCAATGCCGGCGAGATCTCGCCGGGCTACGCCTCGCCATGGGCCGGCCCTGGCGTTCCGCTGAAGGCGGTCAAGTGGCTCTTGATGAAGCATGGTCCACTGGTGGTGCGACCGACGCTGGACCCGTATATGTGGATTTGGCTGGTCAAGATGCTGCGCAACTGCACAACCGAGCGCTATGCGCTGAACAAGGCGCGCATGGTGCCGCTGGCGGAATATAGCCGCGATACGCTGAAGGCGCTGCGCGAGGCGACCGGGATCGCCTATGACGAGCGCGCCAAGGGGACGTTGCAACTGTTCCGCACGCAACAGCAGCTCGACGGCACATCAGGCGATGTCGAAGTGCTGAAGAGCTATGGCGTTCCCTACGAGATACTCGATCCCGACGGCTGCATCGCGGCCGAGCCGGGCTTGGCGGGGGTTCGCGAAAAATTCGTCGGCGGCCTGCGGTTGCCTGGCGACGAAACCGGCGACTGCAAGATGTTCACCGATCGTCTGGCCGAGCTTTGCGCGGCGCGGGGCGTCACCTTCGAATACGACGTATCGATCAGGCGCATCGTCAGGAATCGCAATCGCATCGCCAACATCAACACAAGCAAGGGCTGGAAGGCGGCCGATGCCTATGTGATGGCGATGGGCAGCTATTCGGCCAGGTTCATGCGCATGCTGAGGCGGCCGATCCCGGTCTACCCGGTCAAGGGCTATTCGATCACAGTGCCGGTCAAGGATGCCGCCGCCGCGCCGGTGTCGACGGTGATGGATGAAACCTACAAGGTGGCGATCACCAGGCTCGGCGATCGCATCAGGGTCGGCGGCACGGCGGAGATTTCCGGCTTCGACCTGAGGCTGCACGAAACCCGGCGCCGCACGCTCGAACACTCGGTCGGCGATCTTTTTCCAGGCAGCGGCGACATGCGCGCGGCGACCTTCTGGTGCGGGCTGCGGCCGATGACGCCGGACGGGCCGCCGCTGATCGGCCGCACCGAGTTCTCCAACCTCTATCTCAACACCGGCCACGGCACGCTCGGCTGGACCATGGCCTGCGGCTCGGCCAAGGTGCTGGCCGACATCATCTCCAGCCGGGTGCCCGACATCAATGTGCGCGATCTCGGGCCGGAGCGGTACGTCAGGTAAGACTTTACCGCGCTGGCCTCCGGCTTCAGCTACCTGGCATGTGCGGCACTGTTTTTTTGTGAGAACTTGAAGCTGCCGCCATGATTGCATCGACGTTTTCCGGCGCGAAGAACTCGGCGGGCGATGTCGTCCCGGCGTTTAGCCGCGCAAACCCGTCCATGGCCTCCTGATTGCCATGGATCGCGCCGAACAGCTGCTGCATCTCGGGCGGCGGCGGTTCCAGCGTCGCCAGCAGGCAGGTGAATTCGTACATTGCCTTTACCTGTTCATCCCGGGCACGATGGTAGTCGCCCATCGCATCCTCGAATGATCGCGTTCCGGAGAAAACCGCGGCAAGTGCGGCGGCGCAAAGTTCGGCGTGTTGGAAGGCGTCCATAATTCCTTGCGCCGTGATGAAGTCCTTGTTGTAGCCGGCATCCCCCACGAGCGCCCAGCCCGGGCCGTAAGGTCTCCGGAAGTAATTGGGCACGGCTGTGCCGGCAAACCGTGCTTCCTGCCTGGCGCCGCGCAGTCGATCGGCAAACATTGGCGCGAGCTCGATCGTCCTCAGGTAATTTCCTTCAATGTCCTTCTTGTTCTCGATGAATTCCGCGTATGGCCAGCCGGCAATGACCAGCGTCAGATCGTCGTGGGTTGCAACCGCGGCGAAGCCGCGATGCTCGCGGATATATTGTTCGAACCGGCCTTCCATCGGTAGCCCGCTCCAATAGGTGTAGTATCCGGCGAGCAGGGCCGGCTTTTCGTCATATTGTTCAGGCCGAACTGCCTCGGCAACTATCGAGTGTCTGCCATCGGCGCCGACAACGACGTCCGCGCGCTCAATAATGTCGCTACCTTGCTTGGAATGGCCCTTTATTCCGACCACGCGTCCGTCTTCGATCAAAATCTCCTCGACGGCGAAGCCTTCGCGGACCTCGGCGCCGGATTCGGCGGCCGCATCGACGAGTAACTTGTCCAGTATCGTTCGCCGCGGGCAGTAGGCCAGCGGTGCCGCCGGCGTACCTGGCGAACCGGCAATCGTGAAAGGGCCGAAGTCGAAAGAGTAGGTGTGAATGGGCGGGCATCCCGTCGCTGTCAGCCGATCGAGCAGGCCCCATCTCGACAGGGCGCTCGCGCCAAGCGGATGCAGGATGTGGGTGGATACCGTGTCGCTCGGAAAGGTGGCGCGGTCGACCAGCAAGACACAATAACCCTGCCGGGCCAGCAGCATCGCCGTCGGCGCCCCGGCGCAGCGTGCGCCGACGACGATTGCGTCGAATTTCTTGTTCATTTCGACCTCCTCGGGTTCGCCTGAACCGTGGCCTGCCCCCCCTCTTTGCCCTGCGGCCTGGCGTATTCGACTGTCGCACCCGATCCGGTACGACCCGTGTGGTTCGAAGTTACACCCGGAACGGAATCAAATCTTTGCCGGAATTCCGTGTTTCTTTGCAGCGAGAGCTGAAGGCGCTGGGCTTGATCGAGTGGAGCTGCGGATGGACGCCTTGTCAGAGGCGCTGAATGCGGTGCGCATGACCGGCGCCATCTTCTATCATGCGGAGTGTACCGCCCCTTGGGGATTCCAGGTGCCTCACGTTCGCGATGTTGCCCATGTGCTTGCCCCCGGAACCGAACGGCTGGTGAGCTATCATCTGGTCACGGAGGGAAGGGCCGTCGTATGTTTCCCGCAATCCACCATACCCGTCTCGGCCGGCGATGTGTTGATCATCCCGCATGGCGATGCACATACCGTCTCGAACGGCTCGCCCTCAAAATTTGTCGATAGCGGGAGTACGCTCGGCAGGTTTCTGGCGGGCGATCTCACGACGATGCGGTTGGGCGGCGGTGGCGAAACGACACGATTCGTCTGTGGTTATTTCGGCTGCGAGCGACACGCGGACAAGCTCTTTCTCGCAGGCCTGCCGTTGATGATCAGGATCAATATCCGTGGCGATTCCGCCGGCGAGTGGCTGGAAAACTCGATTCGCCATCTGGTCTCGGAGGCCGGATGCGGACGCCCTGGGCAGTCCATTCTCCTGTCAAAGATGGCGGAGGCGCTCTTCATCGAAACACTGCGGCGATACATGGAGCGATTGCCCGCGGAGCAGACCGGTTGGCTGGCGGGTGCACGGGATGTGGTGGTCGGCAGCGCGCTGGCGCTGATGCATAGAAGGCCTTTCCATCCATGGACGATAGCCGAGTTGGCAATGGAGGCCGGAACCTCGCGCTCGGTCCTGGCGCAGAGGTTCACGCTTTATCTCGGGGAGCCGCCACTTGCCTATCTGGCGCGCTGGCGACTGCAACTCGCGGCAAGACTGCTTGAAACGACCCAACACACGGTGCTGCAAGTGGCGTCGGAGGTCGGGTATGATTCAGAGGCGGCTTTCAACCGGGCATTCAAACGTGAATTTGGCATCCCACCAGGACAATTCCGAAAAAGGGGATCGCAATCGGACCCTGTGGAAGCCGAGCGCAAAATAGCGGCTCGCATTTCGCTTGAAGTTACATGAACGCCCGCAGATTTTAGAAAGCTTCCTTCACCCAGCCCTCGGAGAACAGCAGCCGATAGGCCCATGGCACCATCACATTGGTGGCGACCCGGTTCGAATGGGCGACATAGTCGTCATAGATCGGCTTCATCCTGGCGTAGAAGGCGGGGTCGAGCACCATCATGCCGTTCTCGGAATCGTGGAAGAAGCTGCGGTTGTTGAGGTTGACCGACGAGATCGTCACCAGCCTTTGATCGATCATCATGATCTTGGAATGCAGCACGACATCCGGCGCCTTGAACTCGCGGATGTCGATGCGGTCGCCATATTTCTCGACGAACAGCTTGTTGAGCGCGGTGAGGAACTTGCCGCCTATATCGCCCTTGAGGTCGATGCGGCCGATAATGTCGATCTTGACGCCGCGCGCCAGCGCCCGGTCGAAGGCCTGGGCCAGGCTCGGCGTCAGATTGAGATAGGGATTGACGATCTCGATGTGGTTTTGAGCCATGTCGATCAGTTCGACAAAATAGCCCTCCAGCGCGTGGCCGTCGGCATAGGGCACGGAGATGAAATGCCGCGCCGTGCCAGGCGGACGCCGGCCGTCCGAACGGACCGGAATCGAGAAGGGTCGCGAAATGTTGGTATCGGCGTCGCGCAGCCACAGCGTCGACAGATGTGCCGCGAGCGTCTCGACCGTGGTCGGGTCCGATATCTCGATGTCGAAGTCGCTCCAGTTCGAATAGTAGTTCAGCGACAGCCCGTCGGTCTTGCCATATTGCTGGAGATCGGGATAGCGCGACAGGTCGATCGGCCTGTGGAACAGGAAGCCGTCATGGATGTTGCGGCCGCCGATGATAGCACGCGAGCGGCGGGGATCCTCGGCCAGCGTCGCCAGCATCTTGACGTGATGGGTCTTGTGCAGCTGTGACAGCTGTTCGTCGATCGGCGCGCCATGGTCGGCTCGCCAGCGGTACTCCTGCAATTCGACGTTGGGAAACTCGGCGGCCAGCCGGTGCAGCATGGCGTCGTCCTTGTCGCGCTCCAGCACGTCGGTCACCATGATGCGCACCTTGGCGCCCTGCGCTGCGTGGTGGCGGATCAGCCGCTCGATGATGCGGCCGGAAAAGTCCGCTTTGAACTCCAGCGACGACAGATAGATCAGCTTGAGTTTCGGCGCGTGGGAGAAATCGAGCGGCAGCTCGGGATCGCCCTTGTCGAACGCGCTGTCGGGCAGCGGCACGCCCAGCAGCGCTTCGACCTTGGCATTGAAGCCGTCGCGCGACTTGCGCAGCAGGCGCGGCTTCCCGGGCGTCAGCGTACAGGTCTGCGACAGCCAACGGCTGGCGTAGAAGGCGCGCTCGAGCGCATCGAGGCCGGCCGGATCTGGAACGGGACAACGCTCATAGCGGCTGTCCAGGGCGGCGAGCGCCGGATCGGCGACCTCTTCGCGCAGGATGGTGAGCGGAGCGCCAGCCCGGGCCAGGCTGGAGCTGATATCGAGATCGCAACGGTTCAGGGCCTCGCCTGGAAACAGGCTGGTGTCGCCGCTCGCCAGGTGGATGCGAAACGCCGTGCCTGGCGGAAAGCTGCGTGTGCTGCCGGCCTGCCGGACCGCCAGCATGCCGTCGCAGGCGCCGCCGATGTCGACCGGCTCTCGGCCCGCCTGACGCAGCACGATCTCGACCGAGCGTGCTTGTACGCCGGAAAAGCTGAACGTCTTGGCCCCGGACGGCCGCGCCGCTGCGTCGATATAAAGCGTCTGCCGCGACACCCGCCAGCGCCCGTCGAACCGGCCCTCGCCTTCTTTTCCGTTCGACGGCGGCACCTGTCCCGTGGCGACCGGTTTGGCCAGTCGTTCCAGCGTCCGGTAGGTTGCCTGGAAATCGTTGTTGGCAATGTCATGGCGGTCGTGGCCGAAAGGGCCGGTGCCGTTCGCCCGGTCCATCGCGCCGAGCTGGTGGTGGGCGAGCACCGCCAGGAAACGTCTCTCGTAGTCGTTTCCGTCCGCGTCGCCGAAAAACTGGGCCGCCGCAACCTTCGCACTCGATGCCGTGGCTGACAGCGAAGGGCGAGCGCAGGCGCTTTCGCCGGGAAAGACATCGCAGCTGCCCACTGAGCGATCGGCGCAGCCAGCAAGAATAACCAGCGCCAGTCCGAACAGCGCCATATATCCGGCGCGTCGCTGGCTCACCCGGTCGCTCCGTTCATCGCCTTCAGCTGGGCGGGATCGCGCGGCGGCATGAACCCTTGCGGGAAGACCTTGCAGACGGGAAGCGCAAAGGTGGCGATCAAAAGCTCCGCCTGCCTGCGCATCTTTCCTGGCGCCGTCTTGTCGTCGCGGATCGCCTTCGCCGAGGCGACCAGCGCGCCGTCGCAGTCGCAATGGTTGCGGCGGGCGATGTAGCAGGCATCATGGGTCTGGCAGGCGGTATCGAGGCGGTCGACTGGCCGGGCGGAGAGGTCGCCGGTGCGGGTGCCGGGGCCGCAATAATTGCCGACGACGAAAGGCGAGGGGCGCGCCATCGCATAACGCACCGGCTTGGGCAGTTCCGCTTCCGGCACTTTCGTCCACGGATTGGCGCAGGCCGAAAGCGCCAGCAGGAGGATCGCAAGAACGGCTCGCATGTCTACCTGCGCCAACTTCCCCAGAAATGCCCTGTCCGGCGCGGCGGCACAACAAGACGTCGGCAACAGCGCATCGCCACACTCGCCGACTTTATGGCGAGGAAAAGGCGCGGTTGCCTTGATGCATGTCGTTGTCTCAAACCGGTTCCCACCCTCGGGTCAGGCCCGTGGGCATGCTTTTGGCGACATGCGTCACGCGAATAATCCCCGTTCCTTTTCCACTGCCTTGGTGATGAAGCTGGCGACGATCTGCACGCGGCGCAGCGGCCTCACCGATTCGTGATAGACCAGCCAGTAGGCGCGGCGGATGGGCGCGACGATGTCGACGGGCACCAGTTCCGGCATCGAGCGGGCGACGAAGGTGTGGAGGATGCCGATGCCGGCGCCGGAACGCACCGCTTCGGCCTGGCCGAGCGCGGAGGAAATTGCAAAGCTGGTGCGCCATTCGGCGCTGAACTCGGCCGCATAGTCGAGCGAGGGGCTGACGATGAGGTCCGGCACATAGCCGATCAGCGTGTGCTGGCCGAGTTCGCCAGGCGTCCGCGGCAAGCCGTGCGCCTCGGCATAGGCGCGGGACGCGAACAGACCGAGCGTGTAGTCGACCAGCTTTCCGGCCACCAGCCTGCCTTCCGTCGGCCGCTCTACGGTAATGGCGATGTCGGCTTCGCGCCTGGACAGCGAGAACGAGCGCGGCACCGGCACCAGCTGGATGGTGAGTTCGCGGTGCAGGGCCGTCAGCGCGCCGAGACGCCTGGCCAGGAAGGCGACGCCGAAACCGTCCGGCGCGCCGATGCGCACGGTGCCGGAGACATCGTCGCCTTCGCCGGCAACCGTGGAGCGCGCGGCGATCATGTCGCCCTCCATGCGCTCGGCGATTTCGAGGAAGCGTTCGCCCGCCGGCGTCAGCTCACTGCCGGTGGTAAGCCGGCGAAAGAGTTTTGTCCTCAGCGCATCCTCGAGCGCGGCGATGCGGCGCGAGACGGTGGCGTGGTTTAGCTCCAGTCGCCGCGCGGCGCCGAGGATCTGGCCGGCACGCGCCACGGCGAGAAAGATGCGGACGTCATCCCAGTTCATGGGGATGGCCCGCCTTAGTAATG
>NZ_NWQG01000197.1:0-28657 GCF_002529485.1 Mesorhizobium sanjuanii | reverse complement strand
AAAGGCGGCAGGCAAACCGCCAAAGGTTGCCATCACCGCGTTGATGCGAAAGCTCATCATCCTCGCAAACGCTCTCCTCAAGGCGCAGCGAAAATGGACCCCTAAAACACCTTGATCAAAACGGATACTTCAGGGTGTTGTTTCTACCGCAAAACCGCTGCGCACTTTTGCGCGACATGTATTAGTTCCGTTCATCCGCGTTCGGTTCAAGGGCGCTCGGCGTGAAAATCGAGACCATCGTCCTTGGCGCCATACACGGGCCGAACACCGACACTCCATACTAGCTTATACATGAATGATACTTTGATATGCTATGTAGTACTTCTGATCGTTGCTAGATAAGCGATGCAGGACGAGAACAGCAGAGGCGAGACGAACATCGCAACCCGAAAGTTCCCGAGTGCCTGTAGCCGGAATGCGCGGTGGACAAATGGCCGCCTTCCTTAACGAAAAGGAGACTTAATCATGCGTTCTATCCCTCTGAAGGCGACGCTTGCCGCGATGATCGTCGCCATCCCACTCACCGGCGCCTTTGCCGCCTCGTCGCGCGGCGGGGACCATGACGGCAATCACGACCATAACCGAGGCGGCAGCAGCGAATACGGCGACTTCTCGCAGAATGGATGGTTTGACGGCATCAACTCGTTCAGGGCCCATCCGACTGCGGGCAAGAACTTCCTCCAGCAGTTCATGGGTGAATGAGAAGGCCCTACCGTCTCGCCGCAGCCCCGCCGTCTCTCAGGAACGGCGGGGTCTGCAGCATGAAGTCTACGCGCATGCCAAGGGCGCAGAGACCAGCCGCCCGCAGGAAGGCCTGGTTACCTGGAGTATTCCTCAAACCAGGCATGTTTTCGACTTCTCATGCCGCCGAACGAGATCATGAACATGCGGCGCCGCTGACAAAACCTTCGAGCTGGCGGTTCGTTCGCATCGTCTGCCGGCATCGACCCGGCGCAACTGTTTTTGACCCAACCGTGCTTGGCCCGACCGCGGCTGGGACAACGAACCGGAAAATGCTGCCGTGCGGAAGATTGGGCGTGGCCCACAGCCGACCGCCGTGGGCCGTGACGATAGAGCGGCATATCCACAGTCCCAAACCCATGCCCTCGCACTTGGTCGTGAACAGGGGATCGAAGATACGGTCGACCAGTGCTGGATCGAGCCCCGTGCCCGTGTCCTCGACTGCAACCAGCACATCCCCATCTTTGTCGAGCCGGGTGCTGATCCGCAACTCTCGTTGCCGATCCTGCACGGTGCGCATCGCCTCAATGCCGTTCGCGACCAGATTGGCGACGACCCGTTCCAGTTGACCGTGATGGCCCATGACCGGCTCCAGGTTCTCAGCGAGTTCGACCTCGACCGCGATGCGGTGAAGGCGCAGATCGAGGCTGACGAGATTGAGGAGGCCCTTGATCAAATTGTTGATGTCGAGGTTAGCCGCCATGGGCGGGGATTTTCGGACCAGATCCCGAACGCCTCTGACGACACCCGCGGCGCGAAGGGTGTTGCCGATGATCCGTTCGATGGCCTGTTTCGCCTCATCGAGATTGGCCGGGTCTCTCGTCAACCACTGCAAGGCGGTTTCCGCGTTTGTCAGAATGGCGGTAAGCGGCTGGTTTACCTCATGCGCGATGCACACCGCGCGCTCGCTTACTGTTGTCGATTGGGTGCCATACATCAGGTACGGGCTCCTGCGGCAAGAGGGGCGCGATCTGGTCGTGGGCGGTACCGAGGGCTGCAGAAGATCAATCCGCCTGACCGTGCGAATGGGCGCGATGAGGATATTCCCTCTGCCGGGGAGGAGATCTTCCGGAGCGTTCGGTGTGATGAAGCTATGCGCATGTCCCACATCATGACCTCCTCCAGCGCGGCGATTGCCTGGAATTTCATGCCATGGATTATGCGCCCTATGAGCCATGATGCGAGTTTAGCGTTGCAAATAGCTGTAAATTTTCGCACCCAAAAACGCCCAAGACAGACAGTGAATAACCACATGCGTGGAGAATCGCTCCAGACGCCTGGCGGTGACATGAAGAGCCATGGGGTTGAAGGCGAACCACGACTGGTTTGCCGACCTCAGTTGGCCGAATTCAGCTCTTCGACAAGTTGGCGCGCGGCAACCAGGTCTCGAGTTTCAAATCCCTCGGTAAATCGCCGATAGATGTCTTCGAGCATGGAGCGGGCGTCCTTGCCCCGGTCGTGCTCTTTCCACAAGCGTGCCAGCGGGATTGCAGCTCTCAGTTGCCAGCTCAAGGCTGATTGCTTGCGGGCGCTGTCGATCGCGCGGAGCAGTGCACGCTCGGCCGCCGGAAGGTCCGGTCGCGGCTGCGCCAGCAGGATTTCGCCTTGGGCCCGCAACAAATCGGGTAACCACAATATCTCGCCGACCTGGTCCGCACGCGCCACAGCCCCGTCTATCGTGGCCAGCGCTTCGCCCGGCCGACCGGAACGGGCCAGCCCTTCGGCCAAGGCACGCCGCGTCGACAGCGTCACGATGCGGTACTGATCGGCATCCATCGCCTTCAGCCCCGCCCGCAAGATCTCGACAGCCGATGACGCATCGCCGTTCGCGACCATGAGTTCACCTTTCAGCGCCAGGCCGACCGCGCGATAGGGAGCAAGGGAGTATTTGGTAGCCTGCTCGATTACAATTTCAGTATACTCCTGCGCTGCTCTGAAGTCGCCACTCCAGTGGAAAACAGGGACGAGATAGATGAGAGCAATACAACTTGAGACTGGGTGATCGTGGCTCTGCGCCTTTTTGATTCCGTGACGTGCGACTTCGCAACCCTGATCCGCGAAGCCACACAGCCACAAGGATCTGGCGAGCGTCGCGAGCCCCGATACATGGTGGTCGTGGCCAAAGAAGCTCACCCTCCCCAGCCTGAAATCCGACGCCAGCTTTGAGCCTTGCTTGCAGTGGCGAAGCGCTGCCGCCTGATCGCCGGTCAGGTGATATGATCCACCTAACATCCATTCAGTCATTGCGTTTTCGATCGGGCCTCCGCTAGCCTTGGCAACGGCAGCGTTCCGTTTGGCGGCCGCCAACGCGCCGCTGAAGTCGCCCTGGCGCATAAGGAAGATGTAGAGTCCGGAAAGCAGCTGGAGTTGATGCCTTCCATCCTGCAAAATTTCGGAGAGCTCCAGGCCGCGCTCGATCCCGGCCCTGACTTCCAGGCTGTTGCCGCGGGAGTACATGGATGACATCGCCAGTGCTCCCTGGAGTTCCAGTTCCCATTGCGTCCGGTGGTCCGCTTCCCGCAGCGCGCGCAGGGCTCGCCGGCACCATTGCTGACACTCATCCAGCAGGGAAAGTCCCAGAAATAGCGGGGCCGCATGGGCAGCCAGCTCAATGGCGAGAGACCGGTCATCCGAACTGGAAAAGCTCCATGCGAGCGCTTTGCGAACGTTGCCGATGTGAGGAGCGTGGACGGCAACGTTGTGGCCATCGAAAGCCGACCCTTTGGCCATGCCCTGCTTGAGAAGGCCGGTGAAGTAGCCAGCGTGACGTCGTTCGGCGGCTTCTGCTTGCCCGTCTTCGGTGAGCTTGGCCGCGGCATAAGCGCGTGTGGTATCTAGTAACCGGTAATGAGTAAGTCCGCTCGTTGTCTCGACGCGCATGAGTGACTTGTCGACCAGGCTGGCGATCGCGGAGGTCACCATCTGTATCTCACTCCCCGCGTCCCCGGCCACGGCATGCGCCGCCGCCAGCGTGAAATTGCCAACGAACACGGACAGCCTCCGGAGAACTCTCTGCTCGTCCGCCGACAGGAGCCTGAAACTCCAGTCGAGCATGGCCCGCAACGTCTGATGCCGGGGCAATGCGCTGCGCCGGCCCGGCAGGAACAACTCGGCGCCGCTGTCCAGGAGATCGGCGGTTCCTTGAATGCCATGGGTGCCCACACGGCTGGCGACAAGCTCTATCGCCAAGGCGATCCCGTCGAGCCGGCGGCAGATCCTGGCGACAATTGGAGCTTCGGCGTCGCTGAGCCGGGCATGGTGCCCGCTCGATGCCGCCCGCTCCATGAAGAGCTGCACGGCGGGCGAAGCCAGCGCCTGAACGGCAGATGGCGTTTCGTCAGGCGGACTGTCGAGAGGCATCAGCAAATGCACATACTCGCCCTCAACGCGCAACGCCTCGCGACTGGTCGCCAACAAGTGCACCGACGGCGCTGCGTGAAGCAGGCGTGCGCAGAGCGGCGCGGCCGTCTCGATGACATGTTCGCAATTGTCGAGAACGACGAGCATCCGCTTGTCAGCCAGGAAGGCGCGTATGTACGGCTCGTGATCAGGGCCCTGGACAAAGCAGCCGAGTGCCGAAGCCACGGCACTGGCAACGTCTGCCGGGTTGTTGAGCGAACCCAGGTCGACAAAGCAAACCGCATCGTCGCCGAATTCCTGGCGCAGTGCATTGGCGACTGCCACGGCGACGGTCGTCTTGCCTATGCCGCCTGGTCCGACCACGCTGACGAAGCGCCGTGACAAGAGCAGCGAGGACAGTGCGGTAACGGTCTCGCTGCGACCGACCAGCAGCTGCAACGGGGTGGAGAAACCCGGGGGCCGCGCGGGGCTTGCAGGAGCGGCGATCGGGGCCGTGCCGCCCGCGCCGGAGCGCCGGACCGGTGCGACGAAGGTGTACCCCCGGCCGGGAACATTGACGATGTAGCGGACATAATCCTTGCCGTCCCCCAGCACCTTGCGAAGGGCGGCGATGTGCACGCGAAGATTGGCTTCCTCGACAAAGACGCCCGGCCAAACCAGATCGATCAGTTCTCGCCCGCTCACGACCTCGCCCGGTCGGCCGGTCAACGCAATCAGCACGTCAAGAGCGCGGCCGCCGATGGCAACAGGTTTGCCATCCCTGACCAGCATCCGCTCTGCCCCGATCAGCCGAAAAGGGCCGAAAAACAGGATTTCACCGGTCTCTGTTTGGTCGCTACTTGTGACGACAGCCGAACCGGTTCCCGGCACTCTTATGCGCAAAGATCCGGTCGGCCTTGTTTGCATCTTTTCACGACCTTTAGCTTGTCAAGACCCGCCATGCGGGGTCATGTCGAGCGGCGTCCGAAGGAAGTAGCGAACGAGAGGCCTCAACCGGGGCTGCGCCGCGCCGCGAAGAAACTACAATTCGTAGGCGGCAAATAGAATCCATGCGCAAGCCCTTGTTGAGGAGGCTTGGCACCGAGGTCCGTTCAAAGCTGGAAGGCGAGGTCGAAGGTAGAGATCTTGCTCGCGCAAGTCCGTATTGCATTTGACGCTGGCAAGCCCTTTCTGATCGCCGCATTGGAAATGCTCCTGTGGCAGTGGGAGTGGGCCGCCAGCTCAAACTCGCCGTAGCGCTTCTTGAAACGCGCAAAATCGATTTCGATATCGAGAAAATACGGAAAGTGTGCTTGGATAGCCTTGCGCGCTGGAGACAGCCATGGCCGAGCAAACCGGATGAGCGAATGACAACGAAGGGCAAATCTCCTCTGATACGCTCCAGTGGAGAATGTCCTGCAACCCGACATTGATGCCTCGCTCCAGCCCCTTTCGACAGCGATCGGATACAATGTCGTTCCACGCGCTGCTGCGGAGAAAGCGAAAGCATAGAGGAAGCATGCTCGAGTCTCCATTCTGGCTTGGTACAGATTCGTGTCCGATCGGCGGGTTGGTCTACTACTTAGGTCTATCCAGAATAGCCGTCAGACTGGTTATGGGAGCAGGCGCAGAGCGCATCAGTTCGGCCATCCTGACCAGGTCTGCCAGGGATTGCGCGCCCATCCTTCTCATGACTTGAGCACGATAGATCTTAACCGTGGATTCTACCACGCCCATCCTTCCGGCGACCTGCTTGTTCATCAATCCTGCCGTCACGAGATCCATGACCTCGCGCTCGCGCTCGCTTAGCGTCTGAAATCGGGCGAAGGTCTCGATCGCCTGTCGGCTGCGATCGAGGCGCATGCTGTCCAGCTCGATGGCCCTTGTGACGGCATCCAGCATGTCCTGTTCGCGAAACGGCTTCGTCAGAAAGTCGACTGCACCCGCCTTCATGGCTCTCACCGCCATCGGAACGTCGGCGTGGCCCGTCATGAATATGATTGGAACTCGAACGCCCGCGGCGACAAGGCGGGCCTGAAAGTCGAGACCGCTAATGCCGGGCAGACGAATATCCAGCACGAAACAGCCCGCAAGGTCCGGCAGTTCCATATTCAACAGCTCGGTCGGAGACGAAAATGCCCGGCTCTGCAAACCGACGGATTCCAACAAATCGATCAGCCCTTCGCGCATCGAAAGATCGTCCTCGACGATGAAGACAAACGCATCTTGGGTAGCCCGAGCATAAATGGGAGCGGCCACCGGACGAGCGTATGACTGCGTCGGCCGCTCCAGCAAGCGTTCATATTTCCGGCTCATCAGATCACTTGTCATCACTATTCCCCTTGGGATGAGGCCAAAACGGCCAGGGCGACCGCCGCAAGCAGGGCTGAAGCATCGAAGGGCTTTCGAAAGAAGCCATGATGACCCTCAGCAGCAGCGCGCCTTTGGTCTGTGGCTTCATGGCGCGCCGTAATGAAAATGACGGGCAAGTCGGGGCGCACATTTCGCGCTCGCCGGCGAAGCTCGAAGCCGTCGACAACTGGCATGCCGATATCGGCAATCAGGCAATCTATCTTACGCAACACGTCGTGTTCGAGGAGAGACTGAGGAGATGAGAACAAACGAACCGAGTGTCCCGCCGACTCCAGAAGGTTCTCGATCGACTCGAGGACCCGAACGTCGTCATCGACAACCGCGATCGTTGATTTCCGTGCAGCGTTCATTTCGAAGATGTTCCCGCGCGCCGAGAATGGGTTATTGGTACTTGCAGCCTTTCGGCGATCCTCACGAGATCGGCCAGCGATGCAGCCTGCATCTTGTGCATGATCTTGCTGCGGTGGATTTGCAGCGTCACCTCACTGATCCCAAGTTCCGCAGCCGCCTGCTTGTTGAGCAGACCGCTGACGACCAGCGGCAGAACCTGCCGTTCGCGGGAGGTCAGAGAGGAAAGGCGGCGCTTTAGCGTCATAAGCTCGGCCCGCTCCAGGCGGGCGTCGCAATCCCGATCGATGGCCGTGTGGATGGACTTCATCAACTCGGTTTCGCTGAACGGTTTGGTAAGGAAGTCCACGGCGCCGCGCTGGATGGCACGTACAGAAGATGGAATATCGCCGTGTCCTGTGATGAAGACGATAGGCGGATGTTGCTCGTGGTCGGTCTGTTTCTGGAATTCCAGCCCGTTGATATCAGGGAGTTCGATATCGAGGATCAGGCAACCGGGCAGGTCCGGTCGGGGAAAAGCCAGATAATCGGCAATCGAGTTGAAGGCGACGGATGCCAGGCCTCTTGCCGCCAGAAGTTCGCTCAGCGCCTCGCATATGCGCTGGTCGTCATCAACGATGAAAACGATGCAGTCGTCCTGGGTCATGCCGCGTCGCCCGATTGGATCGGCAGCGTAAACGAGAACATGGTTCCCCTTGGCTCGATGTTCTCTGCCCAAAGCCGGCCGTCGTGCGACTCCAGTATCGAGCGACAGATTGCCAGGCCCATGCCCATCCCCCCCGCCTTCGTCGTGAAGAACGGATCGAAAATTCGCTCTGTTTCGGCAATTCCGTCGCCGTTGTCGCGGACGTCGACCAGGATAGCATCCTCTCCATGGCGGCGGGATCCAAACTTCAGTGATTTCGACACGTCGATTGTCGACTTCATTGCGTCGATCCCGTTGCGGACCAGATTGACCAACACCTGCTGCATCTGTACGCGGTCCGCGAGCACCGGCGGCAGGGCCGCATCGAGATCCGTTTCAACGAAGATGCCCTGCGAGATTATTTCATCGAACATCAGCTGACGCACCTCGCCGATCACCTCGTTGAGATTGATTGAAGTTCTGGACGAAGCGGTCTGCTTGAACAGTGCTCGTATTCGGCTGACGACCTCGGCCGCTGCCATGGAATCGCGAACCATTCGCTCCGCGGTGATGCGTGCCCGCTGCAGGTTTGGAGGATCCGCCGACAGCCAGCGTTGGCAGGCGTGACTGTTGGTGATGACAGCCGCCAAGGGCTGATTGACCTCATGCGCGATCGAGGCCGACAGCTCGGCGAGGCTCGCAAGCTGCGAAGCGCGCGAGAGCTTGTCCTGCGTCGCGCGAACGATGTCATGGGCTCTCATCTCGTCATCGATGTCGATGATGACGCCATACCATTTCACGATGCGGCCATCGTCGTCCCGTAGCGGCTGGGCGCGATTATCAACCCAGCGATAGATGCCATCGCCCCGGCGGTTGCGGTACCGCATGGCGAAAGGCTCCCCGGTCTTCAATGAGTGGATCAGGCTTCTCTTCACAGCCTCCAAGTCATCGGGATGCATAAGGCGTCCAAGTGCCCCGTCCAGCTTGGTACCCTCCTGGGGCTCGCTGTGGTCGATCTTGCGGCCATAGTAGGCTTCCAACTGCTTGTTGATGTAGGCTGGTTCACCCTCGGGAGTGACGGACCAGACGAGTGTCGGTATGGTGTCGACAAGCTGCTGGAGTTCATACTGTCTGGCTCGCAGCGCCTCCTCGGCCCGCTTGCGATCGTCGATATCGGTGTTACTCCCGAACCAATGGATCACAATGCCGGAGGCATCGAGCACTGGTTCGCCTTGGAAAAGGAACCAGCGGTATTGGCCATCGAAGCGGCGCAGCCGTGCCTCGATCTCGCCCGGCGCACCCGTTGCCAGGAGAGATCGCCAGTATTCGACAAGCCGGTCCCGATCGTCCGAATGTATGGCGGCAATCCAACCCCAGTCGCTTGCCTGCTCCTGAGACAGGCCCGTGTATTCGAGCCATCTCCGGCTCAGGAATTCGGTGGACCCATCTGGGTGGGCGGACCAGACCAGTGTCGGAAGAGCGTCGATCAGCCGCTGGAGCTGAAGCTCTTTGGCCTCCAAAGCCTGTTCCGCTCTCTTGAGGTCATCGATGTCGGTGAACAGGCCGTACCAGCGTATGACTTTGCCATCCTCGTCGAAAATTGGTTCGAGGCGCGCATGGAACCAGCGGTATAGGCCATCGCGTCGCCGCATGCGGTACGCGCGGTCCATTGGCTCGCCGGTTTGAATGCAACGCTGTCGCGCTGCCGCAACGCTGTCGCGTTCGTCGGGATGAATGATGCTGAGAAAGCCCAGCCCACTCAGTTCGAGGAGGTCCAGTCCAAAATAATCCCTTTGCGTCTTGTTGGCGTAGTCTTGATTGCCTTGGGAGTCAGCGGTTGCGATCATCCCCGGGATGTTGTCGAGTATTGACCGGACGCTGTGCTCGCTCGCGCGCAGAGCTTCCTCCTGGACCTTCTGGTCATCGATATCGAGCAGGATTACATACCACCCGTTGAACTTGCCGTTCCGATCGTGCCTGGGGCTAGCCGCGACACGGAACCAGCGGTAGGTGCCATCGTGGCGACGAAGCCGGTACGCGCCATGAAATTCCTGGCCATTCTCCAGGCATTGCGACATGAGGCCTGCAGTTCGGTCGAAGTCCTCCGGATGAATAACCTGCCGGCAATCGAGATTGTTGGTGTCGACCGCGCCGAGATAATCCCGAAGGCTCGTGTTCACCTTGGTCAACCGGCCTTCCGTGTCGACGATCCATGCCAGTCCGGGAATGCTCTCCAGGAATTCGCGCGCGTCATACACGGCGCGATCCAACGCAGCCTGCCTTTGCGACTCTTGAATGAGAAAGCCGGTCACGATCGCAATTGCGGCAAGGAGGGCCATACGCATGTAAGTATGGCGTACGGTGATTTCCTCCTGTTCGCCGGACAGCCAGAACACCAACAAGCCGACGCCGAAAATGGCTATGGCCAAGCCATATGTCCGCAGCGGCGACATTGCTTTCATTTTCGGATACTCCCGACGCGGCTCCTGCTGCCGCGCGAGCGACCTCAGGGCCTCGCCCCACAAGAAGGCAACATGATCGGTCCCCCGAGATGTCGGACTTCCAGCGCACTATATCAGAATAGAATGCCGCCCAGGCATAATGGAAAGACGTGATGGATAGCCGGTCGCCCGCCGCTGCCGTTGCACCGTGAACTGAGCGGACAGCAGCGGGTGACGCTCAAATATGTGTATCCCCGGCACACCGGCCGATTGACGCCGGTCTGCCGAGCATCCCCTCGCTACCGACAGGCCCGGACTGGACATGCAGCGTCCATCGACAGGTACACGCTGCAACCTCAGGACTGATAACCGCAAGGAAGGGCCAGTGGCCGCAAAGCAGACAAAGCCGTTCCACAAGCCAGCCGGTATGCTGCTGTCAAACCTGATCGAAGGCGGCCCAAGGTCACGATGTGACCGTCCGCGCCGGACGGCTTACAAGATCGAAGCCGCCGATTTTCTGCGGTAGCGGTTGCCGGTGAAATAAGACGAGGAGACTACAATGAACTGCAATCGAGCGCTGCTGCAGATTTCATCGATTGGCGCCGGCGTTTTCATGTCGATCTGTCTCACGGGCACCGTAGCGACCGCCGCAGCCAAAGACCAGGACGCTGCGGCAACCGTCGTTGCCGACCAGGTGCGAAGCCAAGGCTTCCGTTGCAAAAATCCGACCTCTGCGGAGCGCATTGAGGCCGAGTCCGCCCCCAATCAGACCGTCTACCTGCTCAAGTGCGAGGGCATGACCTACAGGGTGCTCTTGATTCCCGATCAGGCAGCTGACGTGGCCAAAGTTGACTGAAGCCCAATGCGGGCCTCAGCGAGGAGACACTTCAATGCGAAATGGTCGGTCTTTCTCGAAAGAAACTGCGCCGTCCCGCAAGTAACCGCCGCAGCCTCGCAAACAAAACACAACCCGGAAGCGGGCCAGTACCAGCTTAAGTAAATCGGTTCGATCGGCAGTCCATCAGCGAGGCTAGGGCATCCGATCGGCCATACGCCGGATAGACGGTTCCGCACGCGGAACGCGCCACGGCGCCAGGACCAAGCCTCGCACGGATCGCGACCATGTCAACTTTCAACATCCTCCGCAGGCACCGGGCCGTGCTGCTTTTCTCCGCCATCCTCGTAGCGCCGCTCGCTGCTGGGGTCGCGCTGAACGCGAGTTTGGCCGATACGCAAACGGGGCCTTCGCCGGTTGGCTCCGCCATTCCCGCTTCGGCCACCTCCTATGCTCCGATCGTTGCAGCCGACAAGCCGGCGGTGGTGACGATCACGTCGATCGTGAAAGCTGCATCGGCGCCCGATGATCAAAGCCAGCCCTCGAACAGCGGTCTGTCGTCCGATGAGCGGTTGCCTCAATTCTTCGGCAATCGGGGAATCCCGGCACCCAAGGCACCGCCGCAAGGAGCGACACAACTGGCGGAGGCGCTCGGTTCCGGCTTCATCATCAGCTCAGACGGCACCATCGTCACCAACAACCACGTCATCGACGGAGCTTCCGCTATCACGGTGACGCTCGACGATGGAACCGAGCTGCCGGCGACCCTTGTCGGTCGCGACGCAAAGTCGGACCTTGCGGTCCTGAAAGTAAAGGCTGGGAAGCTCCTTCCCACTGTTGCCTGGGGCAATTCCGACGGACTCAGGGCAGGCGACCCGATTCTGGCGATTGGCAATCCGTTCGGCATCGGAACGACAGTCACAGCGGGAATCGTTTCTGCCCGCGGGCGCGATCTCAACAGTGGTCCCTACGACGACTTCCTTCAGATCGACGCGCCGATCAACCACGGCAACTCGGGTGGACCTCTTGTCGACACCAGCGGCGCTGTCGTGGGTATCAACACCGCGATCTACTCGCCCAATGGCGGCAGCGTCGGCGTCGGATTTGCGATCCCTTCCAATGAGGCCAAACAGATCGTCGCCAAGCTGGTGAAAAACGGTTCGATCGAGCATGGGCTGCTCGGCATCGAGATGCAGCCGATTACAACGGACCTCGCCAACGCCCTCGGTTTGCCGACGCCTGAAGGTGCTTTGGTCGCTCATGTCGGCGATGGATCGCCCGCCGCTCATGCGGGCATAGAGCCCGGCGACGTCATCACCGGATTTGCCGGCCAAACCATCAAGGAGCCCAAGAGCCTGTCTCGAGCCGTTGCGGATCTCTCGCCGGGAAACAGGGAGGCGCTGTCCGTTTGGCGCGATGGGAAGACAGTTGCCTTGTCAGTGGTCGTCGGCGGCAATGACGACAGCGTCAAACAGGTGGCCACAATCGACTCCTCCCATCCGATGCATTCCAGTTTTCCAACACTCGGTCTGGCGCTTGGTGACCTCGATCAAACCGTTCGCCAGGCCCTGAATGTGCCTTCGCAAGTGCGTGGTGCCGTCGTCGAGGGTGTCGATCCGGACCAGCCGGCAGCCACCTCCGGCATTGAATTGGGCGACATCATCGTTTCGGTCAATCGCGTGCCGGTACGAACCGCTAAGGAGACGAGCCAGGCCATAAGCGCCGCAACAAAATCCAGCAAGAAGTCGGTGCTGCTGCTGATTAAGCGTGGCGAACAGCAGACCTTCATCGCCGTGCCATACGGCCATGCCTGACATGAAACATAGCGCGCCCGCCAATTGCGCCAGAAGCCAGATCTCCGATCAAGGGTAGAGAAAGGTGAGAGCCAGCACAAATCTCGATCGAAGAGCGCTGGCTTCACCGGGGGGGGCGAGTTTCACGAACTGCCAGATTCCCAGCCAGACCGGGCTTTTCAGGGTCTATCCGAGGCTCCGCTGGTAAGCACTCGGCGTCAGGCCGGTCGCCTTGCGAAAAGCGGCCGTGAATGAGCTGGTTTCGCTGTATCCAATAGTCAATCCGATGTCCGTCACCGAATGAGCGCGCGTGGCGAGGAGCCCTTTGGCATGCTCGATTCGACGGCTGGTGAGATACCGATGCGGAGGCATCCCAAAAGACAGCTTGAAGGCGCGGCAAAAATAGCATGGGCTCAACCTGGCAAGCTGCGCGAGAGTGGCGAGCGGTACCGGTTCGCCCAAATGCGCCTCGATGTGCGCCGTGACGATTCGCTGCTGCCAAGCTGCAAGCCCCCCTCGAAGCTGAGGTTGAGCTCTTGGCGTCCCCTCGTGGAAACGGATCAGCTCATGAGCCAGGACGATGCCCAGTGCTTCCAGGTAGTACCGATTCTCCGGGGTTGGACTTTCGAGCGACCTCATGAGTTTGAGGGCCGTGCCCAAAAGCGTCGCGTCCTCAAAGAAAAGCTTCGCCGCGAACGCCACATCTGTCGTGCCGGCGTTGAACGGAATTTGCAGCTTGGCAGGATCGAGATAGACAAACATGAGACGCGCAAACGTCCGCGGCGCATGCCATTCAAGATATTCGCGACCGGCGGGCACCAAGGTCAGCCGGCGGCCAAAATCCCGCAGTTTCGATCGGGGTAAACCTTCGACGAAAGTATCACCGTCTTGCCGCGTGCCCTGCTCGTAGACCACCAGCAAGTGCATGGGCGCGCGAAACCGGAATTCGAATTTGTCACGACCGGCGGCTTGGACCACCTCGGCAACGATCCCATCCGAAATCGCCGTGCGACTGCTCACGGCGTCGGCTGAGGATATCTCGACACGGTAATCGGCCGCTTCGGTGCTCCGGCGCCGGAACTGCGCATGCGCCACGGAGTTGGTGCGTTGTGCCTTTCCGCCGTTGAGCGGAGCACGCCAATCCGCCGACAGGAATGGTCCCGTTTGCTCCAGTCGCCGAGTATTGGCCGCTAAGGCAGAAATCGCGAGTGTATCGATGTCACTGGAGGCAGGATTCATCAACATGGCTTGGCGCACATCCTTCGGGTTATCCCATCGGATGTCAGCGTAAGGCGCCGGCTATGATTTATCCCATTCTACATCCGTCGGTGGTTATAGAGTATTGGTTTGAACTACTCATACCTTGGTTTGTGATTGGATGTTACAATCGATAGTAATGGTATTTGTGCCGCACGGACCAATTGGCCGCGTCTTCAATTGCGGCCGATCCCAGGTGATTGGTCGATTTGGCGCTACTGGATGTCACCCCTTGATGATCTTGAACGAGGTTCCCTGCATGGCTTGGGCTTTTGACGTTTCGCGCGAAATCCGCAAGCTGGATGCAAAGCCGGCAAGAATGACGAAGCGCCGACGGCAAAAAGCACTAGGTTGCAGCTCGGCGCTGTGGTCGGTGGTTTCGATCCCATTTCCGTCCACCATCGTGGCAGCGCTCCAACTCGTGCCAGATTGATCCTGCGGGCCTCTCCCCTCCCTCGCCCGCTGATCGATTGTGAAGGCGCTCTTCCCCCCGGGAGCCTTTCTCACCGCTCGGGTTCTTGGGCCGATGACATGCTGTCATCGGCCCATCTTTCCTCCTGCCCTCCGGGCAGAACCGATTCACGATCGATCGCCGAAGCGCTGCCGGCGATCGGCACCTTCGGTGATGCGACTTGACTGCGCGATGTATCGCGCGATTTCGCAGACAGGGATCCGATGTCGCAACGCTCGACCGCCTCATGGCGACGTCCTGGGCAGGGAGGAAGGAACAGCGCTGCCGGCAGTTCGCCAAGCTCTGTCACCGGTGGGGCCAACTCAAGCCGACGGCGCGGTCAAGGCAGCCTAAACCGCAATCACCGCGTCGCGTGGGGCCTTTTGATCAAAGCCCGTCCATACCCGAAAACAGGTCGGAATCGGCCGAGGGATACTCGTCCCCGTTATTATTGGGTTGCGCTACGGGCTTCTTGGCCGATCCGGCTGTCGGTGCTTTAACGTGCCTCGGCAACAATGAGTGGTTGCTGTTTGTTTTTCGTTCGACATGATCGAACTTCGCCTGCGTATGTCCAGCAGGCGAACTTGCTGCAGCGGCCCAAGCAGTCGACAGCAGGACTGCCGCGACTGCAGCCGCGGTTGAGAGAGAGTTCATGTGTTTCACCTGTTGTTCTGTTGCACAGCCGGCGAAACTCGAATTGGCGACAGAATTGTCGCTCATGCCGGCGATGTTCATATAGGTTTCGAAACACGTCTCGAGGCACTATACGTAACACATCCAACTGGATTTAATTGTTTATCTTCATAGCCTTGGAGTATAATTCGGCCAACAAGAAGTGAGGCGAAGCACAAGGCCAGGGCGTTCCTCGTCGTCGACTCTCGCCGATTGGTCCGAGGTCCTTGCATGGCCGCCCTCGCTTCTGGCCGGGAGGGATCCTGGTCCTGTTCATAGGCAACGCGGCGCGCGGTCAGTCGAAGATCGGCTTTCCGATCGCGTTCGAAAAGATGTTGCCGAGATAGAAGTGGAGCTGCGCGCGCACGCCGATGTCGCGGCCCGAACTCTCATTGATCGGAATGATCGCCTCCACCCCGAGTTGACCGTACTCGCCCACCCAGATGACGCCAGGATTGATCGTGCCCGTCGTCTCTCCGGCCGACGGCCCGTCCAGCGGCGTCTGCATCGCGAATTCCACCAGCGGTACCAAACCCTCCGCGAAGCGATGAGCATCCCCCTTGCCGGCGGAATACGAATTGGTCAGCAGGCTGTATTCCAGGGCGAAGCCCCATTGCAGGATGTTTGGGTTGTCGACCCTGGCAGCGCCTACCACGGTGGTGGATTCGGTCGGCAGGGCTACTCCGAGGGTCGCGGTAACATTGACCGGACGCAGCCACGCCATTGAATCCGACAGATCGCCGAAACCCTTGCCTACGTAAACCGTCGGCGTCAGCGTGGAGAACGACTTGGCCCCTATCTCAGACGATCCGGTGCCCCCCAGCGCCAGCGTGCCGCCTGCCGAGAGCACGAACTCATGCTCGGCATTGGAATAGAGTTCATACTGTGTGCCGAGCACCAGATTGTCGAAGCCCGCGCGTGTGCTCCCCTGATCGATCTTGCGGTAGTTCGCGGTGAACGAGACCGACCAATCCGGAGTGATGAGCTTGCTGTAGGAGAAAGGAAAGTCGACCTCGTGCGAGGCGGTGTCGGGCAACTGCGTCAATTGGGGAAAATTTATGAAGTCGGCCGGGGTGGGAACGACGGTCGCCAGGGTAGAGGGAAAGAAGCGGTCTCCGACGTAGGATGCCGAGGCTTCCGAACTTGCAACGAGAGCCAATAATAAGCTGGGCACCGTCAGGCGCCAGGCGCGGTTAGCCATCCCACTCTCCTACCGAAAAATTCACCCTTCAGACCAGGCGCTCTTGATCACCTCGAAGCGCCGATGCCGAGCGCTTCGTCGTCCATGGGTTTCGCCTGCATCCACTGGCTGCAGGAATTGCGGACGATCATCGCCTTGGCCCCTCAAGCATCGGACCGTCCGCCAGCGGCGCGGATGAGGCAGAGGCGGTTCAGTCTGGGCATCGTCTTTCTCTACAAACCAGAGCAAGACGATCAACGCATCCGAACAAATGGCGAGGCAAATCAAAAACGATCTGGCGCCGGCGTCCGTGGTCCAGCCCGCGAGCACGGCGAAAAGACAGGGCGGTGCCATCACGGCGAAGAGTTCGAACCAGCGCGACTTACCGAGACACTCGCGCCATGACAACGCATCGACGATCGGCCAGTCGAGCGGGCCTATCCCGGCAGCAACTGCGGAGGACTTGTAGGGTCGCATCGACTTCCTGGACGCCATGCATTGAGATCCTCGTGGTCGAGCGTCGAGTGTTGCGCTCAAGCAAGGAAATATCTTTCGCAAACGCCGCTCTGGTTCGAGTTTCGCCCGTTGCGTTCACTGTCTTCAATCGACTTCCAAGCAAAGCCGACGTGTCGAGCGCTGATCGCGCCCGGCTCTAGCAGTGTTCGCCGTTCTTGCCAGGAATACCCGCCCGATACCTACTCGATAAGACGTCATAAGTAACCGTTTCACCAATTAGCTTACGCAGCCATACCAATGGATGATTCAAGTCGATGGCAAAACCTACGCATTCTTCCAGAAGGAAAAGGAACAGCGAATGAAATGTCTAAGCTGCGTGCATGAGGTGAAAATACCTCACCAGTACTACTTTTGCTCTCTGCAATGTTTCGACGAGACAACCCGCAACACCAAATGGAGGATGTTAAGCGATGGACTTCCGCCCACTGGTTTTCCTGCTGGTGGCCAGCCCCGCACTGGCTCAGGACCACACCTCCCACGTCCCGGCTGGCCCTCCCGAGGGCAACTACGGCCAAGGGCACGAGAAGTGGCACGACATCTACATGGGGATGCATAACACGCTGGGTGGCTCATGCTGCCACGGCGGCGACTGTCGGCCAACGGTCGCCAAGTTCGAGGGTGGAAAGTGGTGGGGTAAACTCAACGGAGTATGGACGCCGATCGAGCCGTCCAGAAGGGTGCCAGAGCACCCCTACTCATGGAACGAAACAGCCCACATTTGCGCGACTGGGAAAAACGTCTACTGCTTCATACCTCCTGACAACGGGACCTGAACCTCCCTCGCTGAGCCGCGAACCAAGCTCATCGTACTGTCTCGCGTCGGCCGACCGGACAGGCCGCGCAGGTCTGCCCCCCGGGACTGCGCGCAGCGACTTGACGCTGGCAATCTATGAGAACATGACCGGGGCAAACCAATCACCGCTTGGAGCCTGTTCCATCCCGATGGAATCGGGACGGGCCCTATCTCAATGTTTGACCGTGATCTTATCCTAAAACCGGTTCCCACTGTCGGGATCGTGGTCTAGCCGGCTGGGGGCGTCGTTTCGGAGAAGAGTTCACCTTGCTCGGGTTCCACATGCGGTGTTCTTGCGCCTCGCAAGCCACCCAGGAATTTGCCGAGCCGCTCAAGATACAGGTAGACCACCGGCGTCGTGTAGAGCGTGAGAACTTGCGACAGCACCAAGCCACCCACGATCGTGTAGCCGAGCGGCTGGCGGATTTCCGATCCGGCGCCGGTGCCCAGCATCAACGGCACGCCGCCCAGCATCGCCGCCATGGTGGTCATCAGGATCGGCCTGAAACGTATGGTGCAGGCCCGGTAGATCGACTCCTGCGGACTGAGACCTTCGCTCCTCTCGACCTGGAGCGCAAAGTCGACAAGCATGATGCCGTTCTTCTTGACGATGCCGATCAGCAGGATAACGCCGATCAGCGCTATCACGTTGAAGTCCATATGAACCGCCATCAGCAACAACAAGGCGCCGATAGCGGCTGAAGGCAGCGTCGACAGAATGGTAATCGGATGGATCAGGCTCTCGTAGAGTACTCCAAGGATGATGTAGATCACCACAAGCGCCACTCCGATCAGGATTGGCATGCCTGACAGCGCCGACTGAAAGGCCTGCGCGTTGCCTTGGAAGCTGGTTGCAAGCGAAGCGGGCTTTCCGGCATCGCGCTCGAACTGCTGGATAGCGGCGACCACATCTCCGAGCGCCACCCCCGGTTTTAAATTGAAGGAGATCGTGACCGCCGGGAACATGCCTTGATGATTGATCACGATCGGCGCAGCCTTCGTCACGCTGGTCACCAGGGCGCTTAACGGCACCTGCTGCCCTGTCGAGGAATTCAGATAGATATCCTTGAGCGCTTCGGGACCGTACTGGAATTCCGGGCTGACCTCGAGAACGACGTGATACTGGTTGAGCTGCGTAAACATTGTGGAGACGATGCGCTGGCCGAAGGCATCGTCGAGCGTGTTGTCGATCGTCGATGGGAGGATTCCGAAACTCGACGCGACCTCGCGATTGACGGTGACATCGAGCAGGGGTCCGGCATTCTCCTGATCGGTGGCCACGTCAACGATTCCTGGCATGCTTCTCAGCTTGTCGAGGAAGATCGGCGCCCAATGGTTGAGCTCGTTGGAATCGGCATCGGCCAGGGTGTATTGATACTGCGTCTTCGAAACGCGGCCGCCGACGGTGATGTCCTGCGCCGCTTGCATGTAAAGCGCTATGCCTTGGGTCCCGGCGAGTTGGGATGACAGCCGGCTGATCACCTGATCGGCGCTGACGTCACGCTGGTTGTTGGGCTTCAAGGCGATATACATCGTCCCTCGATTGAGCGTGCTCCCGCCAGTTGCTCCTATCGAGGCTCCGACCGAAGCCACCGCCGGATCCTTCAGCACGGTGTCGGTTATCGCCTGCTGGCGCTCGGCCATAGCCGGGAACGAAATATCCTGGTCGGCCTCGGTGACGCCGATAATCAGGCCGGTGTCTTGTTGCGGGAAAAAGCCCTTCGGGATGACAACATAGAGATAGCCGGTAATGGCAATCGTTCCGAGCATGGCGAGCAGCACAACGAAAGTGTGCCGCAGCACGATCTTCAGGCCCCGTTCATACAATCCAAGCAGCGTATCGAAGCCGCTTTCGCAGATAGTATAGAGCCGCCCATGCCTGACATTGGCTTTATTCTTGAGCAGATGAGCGCACATCATTGGCGTCAGCGTCAGCGAGATCACCAGGGATAGGATCAGTGAAACGGCCACCGTCACGGCGAATTCCTGGAAGAGTTCGCCGACATAGCCTCCCATCAGAAATAGTGGAATGAACACCGCGATGAGCGACAGCGTGATCGAAATGATGGTGAAGCCGATCTCGCTCGAGCCCTTCAGCGCAGCCTCCATCGGGGTAAGGCCCTCTTCGACGTGGCGGACGATGTTCTCGATCACGACGACCGCATCGTCGACGACGAAGCCGACCGCGATCGACAAGGCCATGAGCGACAGATTGTCGAGGCTGTAACCAAGCGCAAAGAGCACGGCAAAGGTGCCGACGAGCGAAAGGGGTACGGTTACTGCGGGAATGACCGTGGCCCAGAAATTGCGCAGGAACAGGAATATCACCATCACCACCAGAGCGACGGTCAGCATCAACGTGAACTGAACGTCCGCGACCGAGGCACGGATGGTTTGTGTGCGGTCCGAAACGACCGATACCTTGATGCCGGGCGGGATCGAGGCTTGCAACTGGGGCAACAAAGCCTGAATGCGGCCGACCGTCTCGATCACATTGGCACCGGGCAGGCGCCGGATGGCCAGCAAGATAGCGGGCTTCTTGTCGAACCAGGCGGCTACAAAGTGGTTCTCCGGCCCGTCGATCGCGATGCCGATGTCGCGGATGCGGACAGGCGAGCCATTGCGATAGGCGACGATAATATCATTGTAGAGGTCAGGCTTGAGCAGCTGGTCGTTGGTGTTGAGCGTGAAGGTTTGACGCGGGCTGTTGAGCGTGCCCTTCGCAATATCGACATTGGCCTCGCCAAGCACGTTACGAACATCTTCAAGCCCAATGCCGCGGGCCGCCGCGGCTTGCGGATTGATCTGCACACGGATCGCCGGCTTCTGCTGGCCGCCAATGCCGACAAGACCGACGCCGGAGATTTGCGAGATCTTCGGCAGCAGGATGTTTTCCGCATAGGCATCGACCGTCGTCAGCGGCAGGGTATCGGATGTCAGTGCGAGCACCAGGATCGGCGTATCCGCCGGATTAACCTTACGGATGGTCGGCGGATAGGGGATGCCCAGCGGCAGATCGGGGCTGGCGGCATTGATCGCCGACAGCACGTCAACCGCTGCACTGTCGACGCTCCGGCTGAGGTCGAACTGAACGGTGAGCTGTGTGCTGCCAAGCGCGCTGGTCGAAGTCAGCTGGGTCACGCCGGGGAGCTGGCTTATCTGTTGCTCAAGCGGGGTGGCTATCGACGACGCCATGGTTTCGGGATCGGCGCCGGGCAACTGCGCTGATACCTGAATCGTGGGAAAGTTGACGTTTGGCAGGGATGCGACCGGCAGAAGCCGATAGGTAGCGAGCCCACACAGCAGCAGACCCACCATCAGCAGGCCTGTCGCGATTGGCCGATGAATGAAAGGGGCCGAGATGTTCACGGGATCGCTTGCTGCACTGCGCTTTGCAGGGCGGCCTCATCAGCGGCTTTGCCCTGCAGTACTTGGACGGGGGTGCCCTGCGCGAGCCTGTACTGTCCGTCGACCACGACAGTTTCATTCGCCTTGAGGCCCGAATCGATGAGAGCTTGTCCCCCCGTCAGCTGTGCAACAGTGACAGGCCGCATCTGCGCGGTTCCATCAGGTGCGATCACGTAAACATAGGAGCCGTTCGGACCTTGCTGCACTGCCGACCCGGCGATCGTCAGCCCCCCATTGCGGGTATCAACAAGCAAACGCGCATTCACGAGCGCACCCGGCCAGAGTTGCTTCCCAGCGTTCGGAAACGTGGCCCGGAGGCGGATCGTACCTGTCGTCTGGACGATCTGGTTGTCGACAAGCAGGAGTTTGCCCTCGTCGAGTTTGGTCTTGTCGTCCTGGCTGTACGCAAAGACCGTAAGCGGCCCCTTGGCCATCTCCTGCTGGATTTGAGGGAGGGTTTCCTCGGGCAGCGTGAAGATCAGCGAGATCGGTTGGACCTGCGCAATGTCGACCAGACCAAAGGCATCGGTCGGGTGAATGATGTTGCCTTCGTCGATCTGCCGGATACCCGTTACACCGTCGATCGGCGAGGTCAGACGCGTATAGCTCAGATTGACCTGCGCGGCTCGTAACAGAGCCTCGTCTGCCTTGATTGTCGCCTGGAGCTGGATGACCTGAGCCTTCTGCGTGGCCACCAGCTGGGAAGTGGCAAAGCCCTTAGCCAGCAGTGGCGTGTAGCGGTCCAGATTTGCCTGCGCGTTGACGAGCTGTGCCTGGTCGCGATCGCGCGTTGCGATTATCTGATCGATTTGTGCCTGATAGGGATTTGGGTCGATCTGCGCCAGCAGATCGCCCTTTTTCACTGTCTGACCTTGGGTGAATGCGATCTTCGTAATCGGTCCTGAAATCAGGCTGTGCACCACCACGTTGTTGTAGGCGATCACCGTTCCCACTCCACGCAGGTAGATCGGCACGTCGTGACTGGCCACTTTTCCGGCAACGACCGGAACCGCCGGCGCAGGAACAGAGGCCGCCGCAGGTTCGGAAGGATCGTAGACATGCTTGGCTGCAAACCCAACGCCGCCGATCAAGATCAGCAGCGCGGCAACAATGACGGGTCGCTTGCGCATCGAGGGCTCCTACAAAGACGGGATCGCTTTCGTCAGCAGCCGGACGCCGACAGCGTGTTTGTGCCTGTCACACCCGTGCTGCCGCAGGTTGGAACCGTAACCAGTGGACTTGTCACCGGATCAGCTAAATCGGGCGTTGGAATGCTAATTATCGGGCTCACTCCCAAATTGCTGAGTTCCGAAGACCCCAGCGGAATCCCAGCCGGGGTCCCAAGACCCGTGGACGATGCCCCGGACGATGTGCCAGTGGTGGTGGACAGTATCGATGTGGTGCCGGAAGGCGACGCGCTCGACGCCGTCGAGCTGCAGGTGCCCAATGCTGTTGAAGGCATCGGATTCACAGACGTCCCGCTCATGGTCGTGGTTCCGTCAACGCCTCCGCCGTCGAAAGTGGAAAGGCCGGAGGTCGTTCCGGCAACTTCAGAAGGTGCCGCCAGAACACTTGGCGCCAGAACATTGGTACACCCGGAATTGCTCGTGCCTATGGAGCCAGATGTCGTTGGCGAGCCAGGCGTGGTCAAGCCACCAGGATCGAGTTCGACCGCGCCCAAGGGAATACCAACCGGATTGAGGGGCGAACCAACGGCAGAGAGGGGCGAAGTCATTCCTATTGCGGGCGTGCTGACCTGCGCCAGGCTCGGTCCGCTGAACAACAGAGCGATCCCGATTGCGATCAGCAAGAATGGCATCGCAACATCATTGTCATTTCGCATTGGAACTACCGTCGTTTCGTGTGTCCAGGAGAGGCATGCGCAAAGGAACGTCATTGGGCCGTTCGAACGCATTTCGTCCAGTCAGATCGCGGAGGATGCCAGATGGAGGGGAAGCGCTCTTCCGTAAAGGCGGCTGGATTTCCCTATTCGCACGCCGACCTCGAGCATTTGACGTTCCTTGTCATTGGACTGTCCCGGCGATGGTGACTAGGCCGAGGAAAATCCGGGCGGCACTTCCAGTGAAGTGCAACGATGCGAGGCAGCCTTCGTTGTTCGGTAGCCGGTTTCGTGTTGGCGGCCCGAGCAACGCATCCGCAAAGTGAAGTCACCGCTACAAACCAATGTATCAGCCGTTCAGACTTATGCTGCGCTCTCGTATACCTTTGTGGGATGGATCGCGTGGTCGCCAACACTCTAACCTAAACAGAAGGAGAGACAGCCAATTGCCCGAATAATGCATGGGTCGAAAAGAGCCCGTGACCGCTAGTTCCTGAGCGGCAAGCTGGCTTCCGCCGAAGCCTGTGAGCGGCTCGCGAGCCGACTGGTCGCTACAGGCGAAGTCGTACATCGGGAAACGTCTCAGATCAGTTCGCATGAGAGAGGCGCCCGATGTCCCAGACCGCCAGGATCAGTGTCCTCCGCCAAGCCCGTGGCGGGTCCGAGACACCCCCGGTGGACGACGCCCCTATCGCTGAGATACTTGCGATCGCTCCCGTTCCGAACTCCACCATCCCCAGAACCGCCGATAGCCGCCCTGGTGAAGGCGATCATGGCCAACAAGCTCCTGGAGGCCCGCCGCCCGCGGACGGGCAGGCCGAGGCGAGCGTCGGAAGCGAGCGCGCGGGCGGACCAGGCGGTTCAGATACCGGACACCAAAACCGCCGGCCAGCCGTCTTCATCATCGGTTTCATTGTCCTGGCTGCTCTTGTCCTCGGCGGGTCCTATTACTGGTACGCGAACCGCAACTTGGTGAGCACGGATGACGCCTATGTCGATGGGCGCGTTGTCACCATCGCGCCGCAGGTTTCGGGCCTCGTCGTGTCGCTGGACGTGACTGACAACCAATATGTCCACAGGGGTGATCCGCTGATCCATATCGATCCGCGCTCCTACATGAGCGAGCGAAACCGGTCGCAGGGGGCCCTGGACAGCGGCAGGGCGCAAGCTGCGGGGGAACGGCTGGCGAGCGAGATCGCTCGTAGGAGTTTCCCCGCTCTGTTCCAACAGGCCCAGGCTCAACTGCTGACGGCACAGGCAAATTTGACAAAGGCCCAGGCCGATTATGACCGGCAGAGCACGCTGCCGAAAGCCGCGACAACGCAGCAGGAGGTCGATGCCGCGTTGGCGGCGCTGCGCCAAAGCAAAGCGCAAGTCACGCAGGCCGAAGCCCAAGTTCAGCTAAGTTCACCGGTCGAGCAGCACATCGGCCAGAGCGACGCGCAGGTCGAACAGTTGAACGGTCAAATCGAACAGGCTCAAGCGCAGCTTGATCAAGCCGAACTCAACCTCTCGTGGACGGTCGTGACGGCGCCGCAGGATGGCTGGATAACCCGGCGCAACGTGGAAATGGGCAACTACGTCACGCCTGGCCAGCAGATTTTCTCGATCGTTCCGCCGGACGTTTGGATCACGGCCAACTTCAAGGAAAACCAGCTTGACGGCCTGCGGCCCGGCCAGAACGTAAGGATCGACGTGGATGCCTATCCTCGGCTCGACCTGCATGGCCATGTCGACAGTGTGCAGATGGGGTCCGGCTCGAAGTTCACTGCCTTCCCACCCGAAAACGCCACCGGCAATTTCGTAAAGATCGTCCAACGCGTGCCGGTCAAGATCGTCATCGACAGCGGGCTCGATCCCAAGGTTCCGCTGCCGCTCGGCATATCGGTGGTTCCAACGGTATCGGTTCGATGAGCAGCGCTCCAACCGAGGCCGGCGCGACCTGGAAGCCCCGCTACAATCCCTGGCTCATCGCGGTTTCGGTGACCCTTGCCGCCTTCATGGAAGTCCTCGACACGACGATCGTCAATGTTGCCTTGCCCCATATTGCCGGCAGTCTGTCGGCGAGCAATGACGAGGCGACCTGGGCGCTCACCTCCTACCTGGTGGCAAACGGAATCGTACTGACCATTTCCGGTTGGCTGAGCGATCTCTTCGGGCGCAAACGCTATTTCCTGATCTGCATCACCATGTTCACGGTCTTCTCGTTCTTGTGCGGGACGTCGACCAGTCTGGGCGAGCTGATCGTCTTCCGGCTGCTGCAGGGCTTCTTCGGCGGCGGCCTGCAGCCGAGCCAGCAGTCGATCATCCTGGACACGTTCCCGCCGGCCAGGCGCGCGGCCGCATTCGGCGTGACGGCGATCGCAACCGTCGTCGCCCCGGTCCTCGGTCCGACGCTGGGCGGCATCATCACCGATCAGTCGACCTGGCGCTGGATCTTCTTCATCAACATACCAGTGGGCATCCTCGCGGTTTTCTTGAATGCGATCCTCATCGAGGATCCACCTTGGGTGAAGAACAGGAAGAGCCGGGGGCTCGACTACATTGGCCTGTCGCTCATCACGCTTGGTCTCGGATGCCTGCTGATCATGATGGATCGCGGCACGGATGACGATTGGTTCGGTTCGCCCTTCATCGTGTTGATGGCGCTGCTCGCTTTCCTGGGAATCGCGGGGGCGATCGGCTGGCTGCTGATTGCCAAGAAACCGATCGTCAATCTCGACGTATTCAAGGACAGGAATTTCACCGCCGGCTGCGCAATGATCGCGGCGATGGGCAGTATCCTCTACGCGAGCGCCGTCGTCATCCCGCAGCTCGCGCAACAGGTTCTTGGCTATACCGCAACCTGGGCAGGGCTCATTCTTTCTCCAGGCGGCATCATCGTGATCGTCCTCATTCCATTGGTTGGACGCCTCATGACAATCGTCCAGACGCGGTTCGTCGTGGCGGCCGGTTTTTTGGTGATGGGAGGCGCGCTGTTGTTCTCGAGCCATCTGGTACCGAACATCGATTTCCCGACGCTCGTGCTGATGCGCAGCTTGCAGGCGGCCGCCCTGGCGTTTTTGTTCGTGCCCATCAGCACGACCACCTATCTCAGCTTGCCACGCGAACTGAGCGGTGACGGGGCTGCCCTCTTTTCCATGGTTCGCAACGTGTCCGGTTCGGTAGGTATTTCCGTCGCAACCTCGCTCGTCACCGAGCGGAGCCAGATCCGGCAATCCTACCTGTCGGAATGGGCCTCACCTTTTCATCAACCCTACAACGCGTTGGTTGATCAATACGAACGTGCCTTGACGGCGACGGGCCATGCCGCGGGATCGGTCCATGGAATGGCGGTTGGAAAGGTCTACCAGGTCTTCCAGACGCAAGTTGCCGTCCTCGCCTATTCGGACGTCTTTCTGTTCTTCTCCTTTGTCGCCTTCCTCGCCGTTCCCTTTTGTCTCCTGCTCTCCGGCAAGAAGGCTGCCGATGGCGAGGGCGCCAACCACGCGGATTGATCATGGGCCAAAATTTGCACGCTGTTGCAGCGATTTCAGTCATGTTCGCGCTGGCAGGTTGCACTGTCGGACCGGATTTCGTTCGCCCTGATCCGGGCCTGCCGAAACGCTGGTTTGCGGGCAGCGCGGCAGCCGCGCCGGTGGCCTTCGAGGGATCCAGCGCGACGGTTCCCGAGCCGGTCGACCCCGCTTGGTGGCAGGCCTTTCGAGACGCGACCCTTACCTCGCTCATGCGGCGCGTCGCCGACGCCAACCTCGATGTGAAGACCGCGACCGTTCGGCTTGCGGAAAGCCGTTTTCAGCGCGCTGCCGTGGCCTCCGCTCAACTGCCTGGCCTGAATGGCAGCGCCAGATATCAACATCAGAATCTTAGCGATGTGAGCGCCCGAGGCAGCCTGATCGATGGTCTCCTTGGTTCGCCGAGCATTTCTTCCGCAAAACCGGCCGATCTGTTTACTGGTGGTTTCGATGCTTCGTGGGAACTCGATCTTTGGGGGCATGTCCGCCGCCAGGTCGAAGCGGCGGATGCGCAAGTTCAGTCTTTCGAGGAACAGCGGCGTGACGCACTGGTCTCGAGCCTCGCTGAAGTCGCACGCGACTATATCCAGCTGCGCGGCACGCAAACCCAGATCAGGATCGCCAATCACAATCTGAAGATCCAGCAGGACATTTTGCAGCTGACGCAAACGCGCCAGCAGAAAGGCTTGACCACCAGTCTGGACGTCGAGAACGCCGCCGCGCAGGTCGAAGCCATCCGTGCCCAGTTGCCCGGCCTGCAACAACAGGAGGCGCAGCAGACCAACGCCGTGAGCTTTCTGCTCGACCTGCCGCCCGATGCACTGCGCGGCGAACTCGCCACGGGCAAACAGGTGGTGCCGATGCCTGCCCGGTTTCCGGCCGGCATTCCTTCCGATCTCGCACGGCGGCGCCCGGACATTCGCGCCGCGGAAGCGCAGCTTCACGCAGCCACCGCCGACATCGGCGTGGCAGTGGCCGAATTCTATCCATCCATCCAGCTGAATGGATCGGTGGGCTTCGACGCCCTCAAGGTCGGGAGCCTGTTGACGGCCAGGGCGATCACCACCAATCTCGGCCCGAGCATTTCGATACCGGTTTTCCAGGGTGGCCGGCTGAAGGCGACACTGGAGCTTCGCAAGGCCCAGCAGGTCGAGGCGGCGATCGCCTACCACAGGACGGTGCTGCGAGCCTGGCACGAAGTTGTCGATGCCCTCATCGCCTACCGCACCGAACGGCAGCGACGCGCCCGACTGGCAAGGCAGGTCGAGCATCTGCGACAGGCCTTGTCGCTGGCTCGTGAGCGCTACAATGACGGAGTGACCGAGTTCACCACCGTGCTCGACACCGCACGCACACTGCTGCAGGCCGAACAGGATCACGCACAGAGCACGACCAACATCTCGATCGACCTCGTCCAATTGTACAAAGCGCTCGGTGGCGGTTGGGAATTGACGTATCCGAACGCGCCACCCGAGCAACCTATCAGCTCTCAACGACCTTCGAAGGCAAGGAAACCGACATGATCATGTCGAGGTTTGTTGTGGCACGCAGTGCTGAAAGCCGGCGCCAGATCACGTCCTGGGCTTCATTACGGCTTTGGAAGTCGGTCAAACCCCTCTCGGCGACTTGACCGCTGCACCATGGGGACTGTGCAGCCATCGGGAAAACCGCTTCGATCCGATCACTCGGTCGGCGAGGTGTGGATCACGGGCAAGAGTGCCACATTCCACTAGGACCATCGTAACTCTGATTGACGGCATCAAACGAGCAGTACGCAGCATCGGTGTCGTAGTTCCACCAGGGCTGAAAGTGATATTCCCCATCGCTAAAAATGACTTTGTGGTGCGGGTGGTGCTGGCGGCTGCCAATGGCACCACCGCTTAAGTCGCCAAAGTCTACGGCATGATCATCGCTGCCGGTGCCGCGCGCCATGGAGACCGTCGCCGTGCCGACCGCCAGCATCACGCCCAAAGTAATCTTTGCCAATGTTGTTGTTATATTTCTCACGATAACCTCCTTTTCGAGAACGGCGTGGGCCGCTGTTGCATAGACTATATTATTAATGTATTGAGATACACAAATAGCTCCTGTATTTGACAGGTGCATATCTTATACCTACAAAACATGACTCGTTGGGTGCATCGTGGCATCGGCGGTGCGAAACGAAATCCCAGCGGGGCCGCGGTTCGGCGGGCTGACCAGCCAAATCCTTCGGTGTTCGAATCCGGGCCTCACTCGCGCCGTGGGGCCCGGATTCGAAGGGGTTGTGGGTAGATCACGGACAATAGGGGTAAAGGCCGAGATATCCTTCGTATGGATACGGATACGGGTAACCGCAGTAGCCGTCGTCATAATAATCGCTGCCGAAACCGCGGCCCCTTCTGAACCTGTGACCGTCGTAGACATGGATGCCATGGACATGCGCCTCCCCGCCCAAGCCCGCGATCCGACCGCCACCGGCGATGCCTACGCCGTGCTCGCCGCCAAAGCCGCGGCCGCCAAAATGGCCGCCGCCAAAACCCCCGAAATG